>DASRUK010000021.1:0-12402 GCA_035655475.1 Candidatus Nanoarchaeia archaeon | reverse complement strand
TGCCTTTCTATGAAACAATCTGCTCACCGATACTCAATACCCCTTCAATCGATTCATCTTCCTTCTTTACTATAACCGTAGCTGGTTTACTATTGGAAAAAGGCTTTTCTTCCACCCAGTTATCCGTATGTATCTTTCTTTGCTCATCTTCTATTTTTAACTCCAGGATATATGCTATTTTTGCTTCTGGATTTGAGCTATAACAGAGATTAAGGCCCTCTTGGGTAAATTTCCTCATGTCAATGGATGATCCGGGGATGCCATCGGATGCAACACAGGATGCCAATTGTTGACCTGCGGCAAATTTGCCAATTTGTGGATCAATATTTACTGCATCGCCTATATAATAATACATCTGCAATAGGAAATAAATCATGATGCCGCAAAGGCAAAAGCTAAAAACCATATAGAGCACACTTCTCTCTGTCACGTCATCGCCAATTCCTCCGTCACTTCCCTTTTTGTTATTAACTATCCTTGATAGCATCAAATATAACCTCTCCCATATCCACAGGCTTTACAATCTTATCCCCAAATTCTACCAGAATCGATACCTTATCATTCCTTAAAATATCTGTTTGAGCCATGGCAACAGAAACACCATATCCTTCTTTGATAAGCCCTTTTTCAATAAAACCATTAACTATCCTGCAAGCAAGAGATTCAGCCTCATTGCTCTTTTTTGAATCTGGCCAGTAACTTACCACCAAATCCTCTTTTTCATTTGCCCTAAATCCAATAATCAGGTCTGTATCTTTTACCTTTGCCTCAAATTTTGAGGGTATGAATGGCAAGGCAGTACCAACCATCTCATCAATATAGTCATTCCTTGCATGCTCAATATCATAATTTCCTTCCAGCCTCGATACAACCGAATATGCAACAGAATTTGCTGCTTGCGATTTATCCTTTTGACCTGATATTTCTAATCCAGAATCTATCAATATATTTTTTACTTCTATCTCTGCATTGCTGCACTTCAGCTTTCTTAAATCAGGGGCTTTATCGGTTATTGTTATTTTGCCTGCAATATTGCCAATGTACATCCTTTGCGGTTTTTTTAAGAGAATATCAAGTTCAGGATAACTTGGGTTTAGGGTAAAATTATATTCAGCCTTCGTAGAGTCTCCTTCCTTTGAAAAAACCGTTATGGTTTTACCTTTGACCTTAATATTGAAGGATGAGACGTCCTCAGGGTAGGTCTCATAAATATTCATACTTGAAGGTGTATTGTACATCTGCTCAATCATAAGGCCAATATCTTTTGCCAACTGCACCTTAAAGACGGCCTCTCCCTTCCCATAGCTAACCCCTATCCCTATGAGTGTAATAAACACAAAGGCACCAATAATAAAATTAGACAACTCCCTTATTGCCATCCCCTTCTTTGGCATCTTAAACTTTCAGCTCCCTGTCTGAGGAAAACTTAGCAATCGAACCCGAATTCCCCTCATCTATATTTACAATTTTGCCAGCAGCGGCATAGGAACGGATCTTTAATTCAAACTCTTTTTTCTCTTTCTCCTGCACTGTCTCAAGGAAGGCTGCCTGGCTTGGATCTTCAGTTTTATAGCCAAATTTGTACTTATAGTAATTACTACCAAAATCATCTTTAACCAGGTCGTTGATATAGAAGAACGTTTCTATATTCCCGTCGCTGTTGGCATCAACTCCAATCAATGATTTGATGGCAAACTCAAAATTTTTTTTAACTATCTCTTCCTGAGCCAAACTTATCCTTTTATTAATCTCTTCATCACTAAAACAAGGCTTTTTATCACACATACCTATTGTGCCTTTGTGGTCCTGGAAATAGAGTGTATATCCCTTAGATGTATCACCTTCATTGGGATGCTGCTCGGATAAGTACTCATAATTTATGAAAAATCCCTGTAGGAAATTGTATGTTTTTCGGCCTTAGAATTTGATGGCCTTGGATTTATCTTTATTTATCGGGACTTGCTTTTTTACCTTGCTGCAGGTCTTTATATCGCCTGCCTCGTCTGTCAACTTGCCACACCAGACAAGGCAAGCAGTACCGGCAGGGCATTGCTGGGGCCGCTTTATAGTAATGCTGTCTTTTAAAGTTACCCCCATCCCTCCATACCCAGTTAATGCATATCTTAAGTCAAAGCCTTTATTGAAAAACAAAAAATAGCTTGATTTGTCTATGGTTAGTTGCAGAGGTTTTGTGTCCTTGTCTTCAAGGCTGTTTAAGAGGCTTGCCAAATCATCAAAGCTTTTTTCGGCATCGCCAGTATACTTAAAAGCGCCTTTTAGAAGAGCAAGCAAAAAAATCAAACCTAGGGCTACATAAATCAATCTTGCAGTTCCTTCAAGACCCCATGTGAATCCCCTTCTTTTTTTAACAATTTTCTGCATTGGGCTCTTTGCTATTTTCACACTCTGTTAACTTATCTTTTGATGGGCATCCGGCATACTCTATAATGCCCGGTTTATTAGGGCATTTGTCCGACATATCGATTATCTTATCTTGGTCTTTATCTGCTATGAGACTATCTGTTACTTTTGCTTCTTTGCCAATAGTCACTTTATAAATTGCAAGGGCTATTACTGCACTAGCTAATGCAATCAGTGCAATAACCAAAATAGAGATGGATATCTCCAGGGCTTTTTTGTTCATCTTATCCTCCACAGATAGGCTTTATTATTTTTGTCATATCTTTTTCATTAAATCCTGCGGTAAATGCTCTTGTGATTGTTCTTTCTCCATAGACATCGCCTTGCGGACTAATAATTGAGCTATCTGTAAAAAAACAAAACTTTTTATCAATTATATGCAGAAAAGGGTATTTTGGAAATAGCGAATACTCATCGTTCCAAAAGATGGCTTTATTGTTACCTTTAATGTTTATATTACTTATTGATTGTTCTAATTCAATTTGTCTTTTCTTGTCGGGTAATGCTATGCATGGCTGTAAGCCATCCACAAAATATTCTGCAATCCTTATACCTTTTTCATTCATAAGCCTCAGGTTAGTGCCTTTCATACGCTCTATATATTCTACCTCTAGAACGTTTGTCCCTAGATTTAGGCTAGGGTATTTCATATAACACTCGTTTGTATTCTTTGCCTTTACCAAAGCACCGTAAAAACCATCGAAAGCTGCCTGAACCTTTTCAGTTACTTCTTCTTTTCCTGAAAAACCTTCATCTGGCTTTCCAGGCAGTTCATAGCCCAGTATGATTTTCCCAATTTTTTGAAATCTCGGTGAAAATACCGCAAGGGCTATAAATACTGCGACAGCTATAACTGCCATAAATACAATAATCTCTATAAAGGTGTATGCTTTTTTCATCTGAAGATATACCCTATGATGTCTGTCATAGCGCCCTTACTTTTAAATATCAAAGCTAAAACAATGAATGTAATCAAGATCATGGCTGCCCACCATACCAGTTTTTCCCAAAATAACAGGATTGCTTTTTTATTCATCACAAAGCCCCTCTGTATCTTTTGCCTTGGAGATTATTATCGAATTAGCTTTTTCCTCAGGAAACCCAAAATTAGGCAGCCGTTCCTTAAAATCAGACCAAGGACCATTTACTGTTGAAAAAGTTATAGAATATGATTCGCTGACTGGGATAAAATTGTCAACAGCAACCAAAATCCTGCCTTGATTGCTATTTAACACCCCTTCATAACTTTGCATGTTCTGTCCTTCTACACAGCATCTGCCTTCCTTGCAATTCCAGCCAGCATATTCTGCATCACTAGTATCACATGTTGCCCTACAATAGCCCCCTTTATTTTCACATTCATTTGCCTTATTGCAGCAGATTTCACCAGTTGAGCAAGAGCTTGAAGGTACTTTTGTTCCGCCGCCGGCAGTACAACTTTCCTCTTCTATGCAATATCCTCCTCCATTTATATTGCATCTATCGCTTGTATCTCTTACTATCTGTACATTATCACTCAGATATTTTTTTAGGTCAGAGCCTTGAAATGTCGGAATACCCTTAGAAATTTCAAAAGAGTAGCAGGTTACACATTCTTTATAACTGCTCAACAGCTCAGAAATCCGATCAGTCCTTCCTTCGAGCCATTGCTTCCAGCATTTCTGGATGTGTAAACCGATATCATCCATTGTTCCTTCTAGATCACTGTCCTTGAGCGGAAGCTTTAGGCTCTGCTTCTTACAGGGGGCCCTTTTCACCAAGTTGAAGACAGGATAATCCTTTATTTCAACCTGGCCAGCGAGCCTTGCTTGGTTGAAGTTTTCGCATAGCTGCTCTGCGCCCTTTGCCTTTCCTGCGCCAATTAAGACAAGCAATACTTGGATAAGAACAACCAACGTAACCACTATTACGATACCTCCAAGCATTATTTCCATCATCTTTCCCTTACGGTCTGACATTTAAAATACTCCATACAACTGCTAAGGCGGCTATGACTATAACGATGCACAGAAATATTTTTATCCAGACAAACAGGGCTTGAGCTTTTTTCCTTAGAACCATCATCTCTTTTACCAAGAGCGTATTATATAAACCTTTTGTCAAAAACCCCCTACAATAGGAGCGTGTTATCGAGGATTTTTTAGCATGCTCAGAAACCGCTAAATTAAGCGGATTAAAACTAACCTGGAGGTTTTTGACATGTCAACCAAAAGTCCTGTTGTTTATCATGAGGTTTATTGTCTCATCGATGATAAAAAGTTTGTATATAAGATAGCCTAAAAGGATAAGAAGAATAAAAAGAAAAGAAAGTTTTAGGATGGTGTCGCCGTTGAGGGATTTGAGCATCCTAACTGCAGGCAGGATTGCTTGATAGTACTGTCTTTGAAATGCAGCACACTTGACCTTTCTCTAAATCAGAAAAGGCAGTTCCTACTGATTTTTGACTGGTACTGCAGGCAGATGCTTTTTCTCCCTTAACTTTCATTAGCTCCCACTTTCCATCTTTAGTTCCAACAGTGGTAAAACATTTTCCGTCACATTCAGTATTTCCTACATTTGCAGCTGCTGCTTGGGACTGCAAATCCTGCTCATTTACACCTGAGGTGAACTTTCCCATCCTTCCTGTAAATATCGCCCATAAGACTATTAGTACTATAAGCACGATTGCTGCTATTATTATCGTATTAAGGCTTAGGCTTTGAGCTTTTTTCATGGTACGCAACACACGGTTGTTCCTGTAGTATCTGATGAGATTACCGGTTTTTTATTTGTATCACAAGGCGGCTCCTGAGGGCCTACGCCCCCCATCTTTTCGCAAGTTTTTACTTCGCCTTCTTTTGCTAAATCAGTGGTAAACTTACCCATCCTTCCTGTAAATATCGCCCATAAGACAATAAGGACAATAAGAACGATAGCTGCTATTATAATCGTATTCAAGCTAAGGCTTTGGCCTTTTTTCATCGATAATGCACCTCGTTTTATGATAAGGTTTATTCTCGGGGCAAGTATTATTTAAACTTTGCTGTTTACCCCCACCAAAATCCTACATTATACCATTTGTAGGGGTAACTCATTTATCGCAAACATCCAGGGTTATCTTCAAAGAGTTCTTGCTTGAAGCATCGATAGGAATAGTATACGGCTTTTGCTTCTTTGCTCCAGGGCATCTGCCGACATCTATTATCGAATCTGTGACTGTAGAGGCATGGAGCTCATAGCCTTTGTTCCATTCCACCAATGTTAGGTTTAGGATACGCCTTGTTGTCCTGTTTAGAAACTGGCAGGCGTCCTCAGCAGGAGAGCATACAACCGGCGGATTGTCAGGGTCTTTTCCGCAGGCTTGATAGATGTCTTCCATGCTAAGATCGCTGCAGCCTTCCATGGTCGTCCGCATAAGGCTTGTCAAGATGTTTGAGGCTAGCTCTGTCTTTGTATATTCTGACTTGAATGGCTCTGGCTTTTTGAAAACAACAAACTTTATGGCAAAGAGCATACCAATAGAGATCAATATGACTATTATTGCAAGCCCCATTATCTCCATCTGGGACCTTTTCATTCTTCAACGACCCCTGAGAATACATCGACAGCAAGCATGCCAAAGGTATACCTTTTCATGGTGGCATTATATATAGATACAGGGATAAATGAGGTAAGTCTGCTTTCATAGTTTGGCAGGGTATTATTATATATGACCCAGACTTTCTCTTCTTCAGGGAAAAGCTGGACAGCCCTTATCAAACTGTAGCCAAACATCTCAAAGTAAACCACATTGCTGTCATCTATTATGTCTGCTGCTGCGTCAAGCTTATATACATCGACACAGCCTTCTTTTACTATTTCTTCAGAGCATTCAAGCTCTGGGAAGAATGAAGCCCTCTGGGCTATGCTTATCGCCTTTAGCTCGGCATTTTCCTTTAGGTCTATCTTCTGTGAACCTTTCATTATATTCATATAGAAAGAGAAGCCGAAGGCTATAAGTATGAAAAAGATAAACAAGACAGCGACCGATTCACCCATCTGAAGCTGAGACTTTTTCATCTTAGTACACCAGGGCGCAGGTCTTTAGCGAGGCTTTTTGGTTCTGCTGCTCTATATTGTCAGCAGCTTCCTTGAGCGAGGTTATCTCTGGCATAGTTGTCGGGAATGATTGAGCTAGCTGTGTTGAAAGAGGAACAAGGGTATTGTCAAACTCAGTTGTTACATGGTAATTTGCACAATATTGTTTAGGGGGATATGCACGATAAAATGTGCCAAGCTCTGAACTTCGACTGCGGTAGACCCTGCTGACATAAGAAAGCTTGTCAAAGGCCTTTCTCATCACGCAGTCATATGTATCTTTGTTTTCGGCAAATATTGCGCCATAGAGGCTTTCTTTTTCTATGTAGAAGCTGTCGCCCTTGTCAATCCATTCGAAAGCTCCTACTTTGTTCTTTTCCCAAAACGAAAGCTCCCCTGACGAAGCGATAATCCCCGAGGCAGGCAGTGATATTGCAGTAACATCCTTAAAGGGCATATCTTTAAGTTTAGGAACACCTGGAGGTTGGATATTGTCATTGAAGAAAATAAACTTCACTTTGTAGTTGTTCTTATCGATTATATCCCCAATCTTATCCTTTGCCACGATTTCCTTGTTCAACTCTTTGGGGAGCTCATCAAACAGCTTTTGAGCCAGATTTGCCGAGCTGCTTGTATCGTTTACTATTATATACCTGACTTCAGGGTGAGTGAGGTACAAGAAGTTTGCCACCTTAAAGGGCATCTTCCAGTCTACAGCCCAGGCAATAATCCTTCTTCCTTTCAAGACAGAGGGAGCAAATATTACACTGCCTCCGGTATCCCTTGGGATGCCTCCGACAAAGTAGTTGTTGCACTCAAAACCAATGTCTGCTTTTGGAAGGTCCTTGATTATATTTACTGTCCTTGTCGAGACCTCTGCTCCTGTAAGGATAGCATCAAGGCTTACTACAAGGCTTTGGGCCACCTTGACTTCAGAGAATGCCCTTTGCTTGTTGACAATCGTAATAAAGAACATGAATATGACCGCGCCTGCAATAAGGATAAAGATCCAATTAAAATGAACATCTGTCACTCCCTTTTTTTGCATATTTCTCCTCAACTATACTCTACTATCTTCCTGATCTTTACTGCAATCTTCATCTCTCTAAAAACTTCCATGAAAACGTTTGTATGCCTTGCAGGCACCATAATACTTCCTTTACCCACCCTTTCACCTTCATATTTTTCTGCAAGGCCAGGGTATCTTTTTTCCCCAGCCTTATATCCAAACAACTTCTTATGGAG
The DNA here is from genome assembly GCA_035655475.1 of Candidatus Nanoarchaeia archaeon. GTDB lineage: Archaea > Nanobdellota > Nanobdellia > Woesearchaeales > JACPBV01 > DASRUK01. The sequence continues at coordinate 4,680 of DASRUK010000021.1, read as the reverse complement.
CAGCACCCTCCTTGATTCAGGCTTAATCTTCTCCCATGAAAAAATAGTCTTATGGACAGCGCCTCTTGGGACGGATTCATATTTACCGTATAAAACAACACCATTGGAGATTATACTGTTTTTTATGTCCTTCCATTCCTCTACTTTTCCAGCAAGCACATTTATATCATTATTTATCCCCTTCAGCCTCCAATAATCATTGAACCTTGCCGAAGCAAAAAAATCCAGCCGGGCATTCTCTATCTGCTTTTTTAAGTCAAAGCTGCCAGCTACCTCAATGAAAATATCAATATCGCTTTCAAGGCTTGCTTCATTCCTTGCAACAGAGCCAAAGAGGATGATGCTGCTAATTTTGGCGCTGTCAACCTTCTCCAAAAGAAACGAGGCAAAATCAACAGCATAGCTTAGGAACTTACTCATGAATAATCCCCTTTGTGTCAAATATTTTTTTTAGCTCATTAAAATTATCTATTGCATCCCGAATATATTTCTCTTCCTTAGGCACACCATAACAGAGAGCATCCCTTTTTTCTTCCATCAATCCCATGAGCTCAAAAATTACAGCCTTGGCTGCAAAGTCGAAAGGAAATTTTTCCTCAAGCTTGTTTTTTGACTTAAACCATTCATGCTTTACAACAAATCCGGGGTCAACCAGTTTCTCTTTGTGCAGGAAAATCTCAAACATATCAGCAGATGCTGCAGATAAACTAAATCCTATTGTTCTTTGCCTTCTTATAATGCCCCGGGTTATACTTTCATCTATAACTTCCAAGCTTTCCTTTAGTCTTTCCAAGTGCTTGCAGATATTCATTAGTTACAAATGTAAACAAAGAATTGGTACAAATGTATATAAATGTATCGGTTACATTTGTATCCAAAAAAATGGTACAAATGTATCACTCGCTAATTTTTATGATAACTTTCCTTTTTCTTCCGGCCATCAAACTCACAGAAGAAGATGTCCTGCCAGGTGCCAAGCTGCAACTCTCCACCACTTATGGGTATAGAGGTCTATCAACGTCGACTTGATATGGGCTGCTCTCGTTGTTGTCTATGCCGTCATGGAGATAATCATCATGTTTTAGGCACTATCTTGTTTATCGCTTTAAGGATGTCTTCCTTTATGTTTGGGTCAGCGTTCTCGTTTAATAGTGATTGCTGCAGTTGCATGGGGGACGAAGATTTGACAGATGCCTTCTTTGACTTTTGATGATTGGACGATGGCCTTTACCTTATAGGTGATGTCGATGAGTTCATGCTTATGGGAAGAAGTTAGCTCTACCATATTCATGCATCAATAATTCATCTTAATGTATATAAACCCTAGCTTTCAGTCTCCAAACATACCTTTGTTTTGTGTCTTTCTCCGCTTTCGTGCAGTGTTCAAAGACATAAATACCCTATACCCTGGCGGGATATATGTGTCAAAAGGAGAGGAAAGGATAGAGAGGGGATATCGTCAAGGTGAGGCCGTAGGGCTTATACCAAGAGAAGGACTTGCCAAAAATAGCTTCAACTGGGATAAAACCTATAGTAAATTATATATAAATGCCTTGTAACTATAAGTGCCTGGTGAGGTGAACCAAATGAAAATCAAGTATACTATCGGGGCAGTTTTGGTGCTTGCGATACTTGCCCTTACAGGATGCCAAACAAAAGATGGCAATACAATTAATGTGTCAGGACAGTCAGAGCTTTTAGCAAAGCCTGATGAGGCAGAGGTATGGGCAGGGATATCTATCGTCAAAGATACGGCTGATGAAGCGCAAAACGAGGCAAACAAGGTCATCAATGACATAGTGGATGGCCTTAAGGCAAAAGGAATAAATGAGAAGGACATCCAGACCGAGAGCCTAAACCTTTACGAAGAGAGGACATGGACAGAAAATGAGGGTTCAAAGCTTGAAGGATGGAGAGCAACACAAACTTTAAAAGTAAAAACAACTGACCTATCCAAAGTAGGAGATATTGTCGATGCTGCTGTGGATAATGGAGCAAACCAGATACAGAACATCAATTTCCAGCTTAGCGATGCAAAAGAAGCTGAGTATAGGGAGCAGGCAATAACAAAAGCGACACAGGATGCAAAGAGCAAGGCTGAGACAATAGCAAGAAGCCTTGGAGTCTCTCTTGGAAAATTAAAGACAGTGTCAGAGGCAAACTATTATGCGCAGCCATACTTTTATGCTATGAGAGCAGGCGACGGCAGTGCTGCTGTGGCTGAGGCTGCAAAGGTAATGCCAAAGGATGTCACTGTCAATGCGAATATAAACCTGGTTTATTATGTCAAGTGAAAGTATATGGGCAAAGAAAAGTTCATGCTTGTAAGCCTGAAGGAAAGCAAGGCAAAAGAGCTAGCTCAGGTAATAACCAATGACAGCTGCAGGAAGATACTGGACTATCTTTCTGAGAAAGAGGATTCTACCGAGTCAGTCATGGCTGATGAACTTAAGCTGCCTATATCTACTGTGCATTACAACCTTCAGTTGCTTATCAAGTCGGGAATAGTTGTGTCTGAGGAATATCATTATAGTGCGAAGGGAAAAGAGGTCAATCATTACCAGCTTGCAAACAAGTACATAATAATAGCACCTAAGTCTATACATGGGATAAAGGAAAAATTAAGGTCTATTCTTCCTGCGGGTTTGATTGCTGCTGCTGGAGCAGGGCTCCTTCATTGGTATTCTACATATTATTCTGCTTCTGCAAAGATACTTGCTGCTGCCCCTTTGATGCAGAGCGCAAAGGGAGCAGCCTCTGCTCCATTTGTGGAATCTGTAAGGGATGAGGCAGTGCAGGCTATTACGCCCAGCATAGTAGAGAAAAGTGCAAGGGCTGCTATCGAAAAAGCGCCTGAGGCTGTGGTAAATGTGACAACCTCAGATACCAGCATCGCACTTTGGTTTCTTATTGGAGCCGTGTTTGTTATTGTTCTTCTTGTATTTATAGAGATGATAAGGAATAGGAAAAATTGAATCAGGCAAACAGATGGTTTTAAATCAATACAATCCTATATAGGCCTGTTATAAACTTGTGGGAGGTAACTCCATCATTAAAACACCCACTAATTCCATGTAGAATTGCTCTCTTATTTCTCTGCTTGTTCTTGCTTCCTTTACTTTCTCAAATATATCATGCAGCGCTTTCACAAGGCTTTTGTCCTGCCTTTTTTTATTATAGCAGATCTCCTTTAACTCCCTAAGAGCATGAGCCCAGCAGCGCTGAAGCAAAATTCCAGTATCCTTAGCATATACAAAGTAGGTTGACCACCCATCACAGCCAAGCACCCCTTTAAAGTCTTTGCCAAGCACTAGAATATAGATTTAACAATTGAACAAACGACTAGAGCTTAATACCTACAAAAGTTAGGAAAATTTATATAGATTTCAATTATTCTTTACCATTAGGGGGGTGTAAATGCTTTTTAATAAATGCATAGCCTTATTCCTCATTTTCTTAATTTGCTCTATATCTGTTGCAGTGTCTGAGGAAACAGACGATAAAACATTTATTTTTCCAAAATATCCTGAGCAGCCCACCCATAGTGATTTTGCCGCAGCTTCAAATGAATGCCCTCCGCTATGCCCTATAGGGTATTTAGATGAAGGTGTTAGCTGCATAGGTCCAGACTGCACAAGAATATGCTCAATAATGGCCTGCTCTGACTCTGGATCTATAGTCTTTAACGATTACTCAAATAGAATGCCTGAATGGAATGATAGAACTTATGATTATGAGGATGAGGGTCCAGGGTTTACTCTGCAAAGCGGCAAATGCTATAGACTTGATTATATATCCAGTAAATCTACTGACAGCTCAGACTCTTCAGAGTGTTATGACCTTTACACTGATGATGATTATAAGAGTGAGGATTATGATATGGACTGCAAGGGAGAGGATATCGATGCATATGCAGGCATCGGTTTTGTGGGGTCAAAAAAATCAGGAACATGGCTAAGGACCATTCCTGGAAGCACCCAGAATACAGATTATGGCTATATCGGCAAGGTTGACAATTCCTATTGGAAATATCGCTACATTACATATTATGGAAGGGATGCAAGCCCTGACAATTCCGGCAGTGATGCGGGCTCATGGGATAGTTTTAATAACGAGATATGTGACGAAGCAGGAACTCAAACTGTCTATTGTGCGCCAAGCTATGAATCATGCGCACTTTGGGGAAAAAATAAATGCGGGTATAATTGTGCAGGGGAAACAACGCGGCCATTTATCGTGATGGGGGTGTACGGCGGAGATAACAATGATTTGGGTGATGCCCTTGACGATAATTGGAACTGCGGCGATATTGACGATAACAACTTTTTTGCACAAAGCAACAATTATCAGGTTACTGAGTATAATCTTGAGAAAAAGTATTCCAATACTCAGGCTCAATGCTGCATTTCACATCACACCAGTAATTGTTTTGATGATAATACTTATTGGTATGATTCCTGCGGCAAACTGGAGGATAAAAAAGAAGATTGCCAAAAATTCTGCACGCCCTGGGGATCAAACTACTGCAAGGAGAATGGCGTGTATCACCAACGGACATGCTATGATACCGGATGCTCAGCTGGAAGTTGTTATGCAAATCCTTACACTGATGAAGATAAATTGGCAAGCTGTACTCAAGGCTGCTCAGGGGGCTCCTGTATTTCATGCACTCCTAATAAT
>DASRUK010000020.1:0-3095 GCA_035655475.1 Candidatus Nanoarchaeia archaeon | reverse complement strand
CGGCGTCATTAAGGCAGTCAAGAGCAGCCTCATAGGCAAGAAGATGTGTTTTCTTTTCATGCACATTATAGTTAGTGCTTCCGACGCCCTTGATGAACATTTGTTTCACCGTAGTTTGATAAGCTTTGAGCCTATCGCAGGTTTAAGCTCCCTCTTGCATGCATCTAGCTCTTCTCCTACGACTGTAATGTCTACTAGATCAGGATTTCCAACACCTATATCTCCTGCAGCTATCACATGTTTTGAATCTCGAAGAAGTCCTGCCTCTGTAAATATCTTGTCAAGCGCAACTGGATCTCTTGATGCAAAGACCATATTCATGAAAGCAGGCTCGCCGTATTCACCAGGCCCGTTTCCCTGAAGCCCTATGGTAGCATCACAGACCGTAAGGTATTTTCCAAGAGCTTTGTTAAGGACCCCTATTCCTTTTATTGCTCGCTCCATGTCCTTTTCAATCTCTTTATAACTTTCCTTGGAAACGACCCTTGTCATATTTTCAAGAGCCCCTGATATCCCAAGCAGCAGATGAGTCTTCATGACAGGCACATTGATGATAAGCTTGCTATCGATGACTTCTTTGCTTACCTTAAACTTAAATCCGTCCTGCTCTTTCTCCACAAACTCTCCTTTGCCTATGTCCACAAGGTTAACTTTGTACTCTTGGGCAAGGTCATAAAATCCTGCTCTTTTGAATGCTTTTAGAGCATCGCCGAACTGTACCTGCTCAGCTATAGTTATGTTATCAGCTTTGACTCCCTTTGAAAGCAGATAGTCGAGTAGTCCCTTTACCACCTTAGGATTGGTGGTAAGCCCCTGATAAGGATATGCGCCTGCAAAGATATTTGGCTTAATCAGTATCTTCTCATCCTTGACATTAAATCTTATCAGCTCGATTGCCTCAGCGACAGCCTCAAAATAATCATATTTTATCTTAACGATAGCCACTGCACTTTCATCGTCGCTTCCAAGTCTCTTGTATTCATCCCCTATCTTATAATCTCTCATTGTCTTCTTAGGCATACGATTGCCCAGTTCATCTTCTAATATCAGTACATTATAGGGCACTATGGGGTGTGGTGGGCAGGGAATGTTTACCTTTGTTGTTCCGACCACTTTCATGCTTTTCCCTTTCTCTTTGATTATATCACCTTTGCAATAAATGCACTTTTCTATAGGATAAAGCCATTTTTTTTCGCAATTTTTGCATACCCATCTTAGTATCATATTTAACCACCTACCTTTGTAAGTATATGGCAGGAAACGCTTCCGCCTGCTCCGCCGATGTTCTGGGCAAGTCCTTTCTTGACATTAGAAGCTTGCCTTTCTCCGCACTCTCCTCTAAGCTGTTTAGTCAGTTCGTAGATCATTGCAAGGCCTGTAGGAGAGATTGGATGCCCTCTTGCCTTGAGTCCGCCAGAGGTGTTGACAGGAAGCCTGCCGTCAAGCTGGGTCATCCCGTCTCTTATCATCTTCATGCCCTCTCCTTTCTTGCAGAACCCAAGATCCTCATACGAGATTATTTCAAGGATGCTGAACGCATCATGGACCTCAGCAATATCTATATCGCTTGGACCAAGGCCTGCCTGCTCGTATGCATACTTGCTTGCAGCAACTGTTCCCATCCAAGTGCTCATCTCTTCCCTTTCGAAGGGAGGCAAAAAGTCAGTGCAAAATCCGCTTCCTCTGATGCAGACATCTGTCTTATCTTTGGTCAAGATGACAGCGGCAGCTCCATTGACGTTCATGGTGCAGTCATAAAGTCTAAGCGGGGCAGCAAGCACAGGGCTGCTCTTTATCTCTTCAAGACTGACCTTTTTCTTATAGAAAGGGGTTTTTGGATTGAGGAAAGCATTCTCATGGTTCTTGAAAGCGACAAGTGCAAGGTCATCTGTTGTTGTTCCATACTTCCTCATGTGTTCCTGCGCAACAAGTGCATTTTCAGCGATAAAATTGACTCCCTCCTCCTGCTCCCAAACGCGATCTGTAGCGTTCATTATCTCATTTACGATGATAGGTGTTGTGTTTGTCGCAATTTTATCAGTGCTTAGTACCATTACGTTATCAAACCCGAGCCGTAGTGCAGTCCAAAGAGCAGCTCCTCCTCCGCCACAGACAGCAGGAACCCTTATTATGGGGATCTTTTTCTTAAAAAGTGAGCTTATCAACGCTTGGTATTGCCTCTGCCTCTCAGGATTGACTATGGTATCCACAGTGGAGACTACTATTGCATCTATCTTGTCAAGTCCGACAATAGAATCATTCACAGCTTCATAGGCAGCCTCATATGCCATCTGCCAGGTATTTCTATCTTCTACAGAAAACCGGGTCATACCTACGCCGCTGATGTACATGGGAAGGCTCACTTAAAAGCAGGAGATGCCTTTCCCCTAAACTCTCTCCTATCGACGATAGCAAGCATCAGTGTAGCCTCAGCCACCTTGTTGCCGTCGACAAGTGCTGCTCCGCTCATCAAAGCCCCCCTCTCATCTTTCCCAAGCAGCGTTACCTCATATCTCACCTGGTCGCCAGGAAAAGTGGGTGCAGAGAATTTAGCCTCTTTTATCTTATAGGCAAGTACCTCTTTCTCCCAATGGTTGTCTAGGTTATAGCGAAGTAGAAGTGTTGCTGCCTGCCCCATGCCTTCGATTATCAATGCTCCAGGCATTATTGGAAATCCTGCAAAATGACCCTTAAAGAAACTTTCATTTGCTGTGGTATTTTTAAAAGCCACCACTTTGTTCTTTTCGATGCTTATTACTCTATCTATCATCAAAAAAGGCTGGTCATAAGGGATGATCTGTTTAATGGCGTTGCTATCTATCTCGCCCTTTTCATTTTTCAGTTGATCTATGGTTTTCATATATACACCCCTGTATGGTCTAAACTAAAGGATGCTAAAACGATTTAAAAAGCTTGTGCTTTAAACCAGGATTAGGGATTTAAAGCCGCCATATTGCGGAAGTGAAACTCTCCAGCCTAACGGCTGAAGCCTCTTTCTAATAATCTATTGCATTGATGCCCTTGGGGCATAAAAGGGGATAAACCCCTTGGATTCTGAGTAACATAAATCTTTCCCCTTTTGAGATGGTGAGCCT
>DASRUK010000019.1:0-3924 GCA_035655475.1 Candidatus Nanoarchaeia archaeon | reverse complement strand
AAAATATTGATATTGACCGTCAACTTTTTCTATTAGTGCTAAACTACCGATGCTTAGGGTTACGTTTTGTTTTATGGTTTTCACAAAAATATAAAACAAACGTGACCCTATTAAATTTATTCAAATGGCGAGATTAGGTTTCAAGCTTTTCTATGGCTTTTTTAGGGTATACATATTCTCCTTAGGCTTGCTTGAAAAAGGAAAAAAGCCATAATTAACACCATAGTGGGTGAAATCAGAAGATGCTCAAAAGAAAGTTTTTAATAATATCGCTTTATACTTATAGGAAAGGGAGAGATGAACAAAATGGTGGATAATAATGCTTTGGTTGTCTTCCAAGACAAAAAGATAAGAAGAATTTGGCATAATAATGAATGGTATTTCTCAGTTATTGATGTTGTAAACGCCTTAGATGCAAGCACCATTCCTAAAAGGTATTGGTCCGACCTAAAACCCAAACTTTCATCAGAGGGATTTGAACCGTACGGTAAAATCGTACAGTTGAAATTGCCCGCTGAAGATGGAAAATTAAGAGAGACCGATTGTGCAAGTACAAAGAATATGTTTCGTATCATCCAATCTATACCTTCACCAAAAGCTGAGCCCTTTAAGCAGTGGCTTGCACAGGTCGGCTATGAGCGCACCCAGGAAATTCAAGATCCAGAGCTTACCCAGGCAAGAATGAAGGAGTTGTATAGGGCCAAAGGCTATTCTGATGAATGGATTGAAAAGAGGGTTAGAGGCATTGCTGTCAGGCAGGAACTCACAGATGAATGGAAGAAAAGAGGAGTTGAGGAAAACAGGGAATATTCAATACTGACCAATGAGATAAGCAAGGCAACTTTCGGCAAGACTGTAGAGGAATACAAAGAATTCAAGGGTTTAAAGAAAGAAAACCTTAGAGACCATATGGATGACTTAGAGTTGATATTTACTATGCTTGGCGAAGCCTCAACAACGAAGATAGCTAAAAGCAAGGATGCACAGGGTTTTTTTGAGAACAAAGCTGCTGCACAGAAGGGCGGCAGCATCTCAGGGGATGCAAGAAGAAAGCTTGAGATTGAGTCAGGATCAAAAGTGGTTACGCCAGAAAATTTCCTTACAAAGCCAGAAAAGGATAAAAAAAGGCTGGCATGAATCTATTCCATCTTTATTGATGCATATCCAACAGCAGAGCTGTATTCGTCTGTGACATCTCCAGATGTATAGTAACTCAAAAGCTTTGCTTTCTTTGCGCCGATGAGTTTTAGGGTTTTTATCGCTGCGGCTATAGGTATTGCACCGCAGATAGTCGCTCCTGTTTTTGATATGTAATCAAGGAATTCCTTCTCATCCAGTTTTTCAAGCTTTTCTATAGCTTTTTTGTCAAGGGCATACATATTCTCCTTTGGCTTGCTTGAAAAAGGAAAAAAGCCGTAATTAACACCATAGTGGGTGAAATCAGAAGATGCTATAATCACTACCTTTTTCATGGTCTGCTCTATTGTCTTTGCTATGGCTGCTGCTATCTTTTCATAATCGCTGGAAACTATGATCGGTGCTATCCTTAGTTTTTCTTGGTTGTCTTTGGAGATAAATTGTAGAAAAGGGAGTTGGACTTCAATGGAATGCTCTGCCTGGTGGGCTTTTTCGTCTGCTTTTAGGCCTGAATTTGCCATCAGAACCCTTTGGAACTGTTCATCTACCTTTACTGTGCCAAGAGGGGTCTGCCAGTCTTCTAATGATACGCAGGAAGGAAAGCCTGAGTGAGACAGACCCAATAGGATGTAAACTTCTGGGAACTTTGACTCTGCCAACTCTTTGTATACCCAGGCTGCTCCTGGACCTGAGAACTGATAGCCTGCATGAGGTGAGATTATGCCAAAAATACTTTTTGTGCGCTTGTTTTCCGGCAGCGAGCCAGGGCCGAATTTTGATAGAAAGCTTTCCTTTAACTGGTTTTCCAACTCTTCAGGGCTTTCTGCATAGAACATGCCTGCTACTACTGGGTTTCTTACCATAAGAAGACTAAATATAAGAAATATAAAAAATTTTCTTAATATCTGTAGAAAGAGGGCTTGTATGGGCCGTCTTTTTTTACGCCGATATAATTTGACTGCTTTTCAGAAAGCTTCGTGAGCTTTGCGCCTAACTTTTCTAAGTGAAGCCTTGCAACCTCTTCGTCAAGCTCTTTTGGCAGCATGTATACTCTGATCTCTCGCTTTTTTGTCCATAGGTCAATCTGGGCCAAAACCTGATTTGTAAAAGAGTTGCTCATGACAAAGCTTGGATGTCCTGTCCCACATGAAAGATTCACAAGCCTTCCCTTCGCCAGGACATAGATTGAATGACCATCTGGAAATGCGTATCTGTCGACAGGGCATTCGCTTCCTTTTATCTCTGTCTTTTTTATTCCTGGCCATTGTTCAAGAGCTGAAACTTGTATCTCGTTATCAAAGTGGCCTATGTTGCATACAATTGCCTGATCTTTCATCCTGCTCATATGATCTGTTGTAATTATATCACAATTACCTGTTGTTGTAACATAGATGTCTGCTTTTGGAAGAGCGTCTTCGACTGTGCAGACACTATATCCTGCCATGCAGGCCTGCAAAGCGCATATCGGGTCTATCTCAGAGACCATGACTATCGCTTTTTCATTTTTCAATGACTCCGCGCTTCCTTTTCCTACATCGCCATAGCCGCATACCATCGCTGTCTTGCCTGAGATAAGGACATCCATGGCCCTTTTTATGCCGTCGGTAAGACTATGCCTGCAGCCGTAAATATTGTCGAATTTTGATTTTGTTACAGAATCATTTACGTTCATAGCTGGAAACAAAAGCTTTTTTTCCTCAAGCATCTGATAGAGCCTATGCACTCCTGTCGTCGTCTCTTCTGAAACTCCTTTTATCTCTTTTGCTGCTTTTGTCCATCTTTGCTTGTCTTTTGCATAGAGTTCTTTTAGAGAAATCATAAGCTCTCTAAAATCTTCTCCTTCACTACTATAATCCTTGTCCAAAATGGAAGGGTCTTTTTCTATCTCAACGCCTTTGTGAATCATCAAAGTTGCATCGCCGCCGTCATCTACTATCAATGTGGGGCCTTTGCCATCACCAAAATCCAAGGCTTTCTCTGTACAATACCAGTATTCCTTTAGGGTCTCGCCTTTCCATGCAAAGACAGGGATTCCTGCTTTTGCTATCGCTGCGGCTGCATGGTCTTGTGTCGAGAAGATGTTGCAGCTTGCCCATCTTACCTCAGCGCCAAGATCGGCGAGAGTTTCTATCAGGACAGCTGTCTGAATCGTCATGTGAAGGCTTCCTGTAATCCTTGCACCTTTCAAGGGTTGCTGTGCTTTGTATTTCTTTCTTGTAGCCATGAGGCCAGGCATCTCTTTTTCTGCTATCTCTATCTCTTTTCTTCCAAAATCTGCGAGCTTAAGGTCTTTAACCTCATAATTTTGTGTTTTATCCATATTATCACCTAGTGCCTAAAATTGTTAGATAATTTATATATTTTTTTATTGGTTTGGTATGTTTTGTCTATTAATTCCTTGATTTTTTGGACAAATAACGGAAAATTTATATAGTAGCTGGACAGATACCTCTCAATGAGCTTAGACAGCAAGGACCAGCTGATAATAGAGTCCTTGAAGCTTGACTGCAGAGCTCCTATAAGGGATATTGCCAAGAGGACAAAGCTTAGGCCAAGCACAGTGCATCAAAGGATAAACCGTCTCAAGGAAAGCGGGGTTATCGAGCGGTTTACAATCAAGCTTAACAATGAAGCTGTAGGCGAGGGATTTATCGTCTTCATGCTTATCAAGACAAAGCCTGCTGCTATGCTTGATAAGATAGTAACCGACAGCCATGTGAAGGAGTTTTTTGGCGTGACAGGAGAGTATGACCTGCTGCTCAAATTAAAATTCAAGGATGTTTCGGA
>DASRUK010000018.1:0-8258 GCA_035655475.1 Candidatus Nanoarchaeia archaeon | reverse complement strand
TCTTCAGAAGTCTTTGGTACAACAAACAAAAAGTTCTATCTCTTATTCCATTTAATGAGAAATATTCAATTTAATTTACTATAATTCTTGAATTCTGTCATCCATTAATACCGCATAATTATAAATTTGCAAGCTCGCATTAATGCCTGGCAGCAAAACAAAAAGAAGGATTTACTTCTATCGGTACAAAAAGTAAAGATACTTATAAGATGCGCCCTTTCTTATGTTTATGCCAGAAGAAACAGGAATTAAAGTATGCCCGATGTGCAATGAGGTAAACAAGATAAGCCTTGGGCAGAAAGAGCTTAGATGCATGAAATGCGGCTATAAGATTTTGGAAGAAAAGAATGACTAATCCTTTGCTGCAGGCTTTGGAAGAATTAAGAAAGGAAGAAAAGCTAAAGGAAGTAAAAAAGAAGAGAGCTCCATTTGGCTTAAGGAAGGAAAAAAGGCTTCAGTATTATTCCGGCTGGCACAAGGATGATAAGCCCGTGACAGAGACAAGAATTGAACAGCAGAAGAAGCTATGATTTGTCTTTAATAAGTATTTTAAACCCTTACTGGTATACACCTTTTTGAGCAAGGAATTGAGTAACCCTTTAACATCTTGACCCTTGCCTGGGGCAGGGACCGTTGTTTTTCTAAGAGCTAATGAAACAACCCCCTTCTCTGCCTTTATTTCTCGTCGTACAGCTCAATAAGATAGCCATTTTTACTAGCTTTCTTATTTATGCTTGACTCTATCCGCATAATTTTTGAATCATCCTCAATAAAGCAGACCGTTGCTGGATCTATGCTTGGGTCGTTTCTTAACGACGGATGAATAAATTGGGGCTTTGTATTTGCAATCTGCAGGCAATCACATATTCCCGCGACAAAGTTATCAAGGTCTCCACAATCCCCCATACACTCGATTTCGACAGCAAGGGTGATATCATTCTTCAATACATATCCGTTCAGTGCAGCCTTTGCCCCAACTCTCAACGCCCTGATTCTTTCAGCCATCTCTGGCTTGTTCCACATTGAATTTGCGCCGTCCTTTATCGGCGGCAGGCCATCTACCTTAAACTCAAAAATCTTAATGCCTGAGCATCCTTCGCAGAAAAAGATATCGCCCGTCATGTAATCTTTGGGAACAACTACTTCAAATAACTTACCGCAGGTGTGGCAAGCTACTTTTCTTACTTCGAGCTCTTCATTCTCCATAAAAACCGCTATTGCTCTCTAATTTACCCGTCTATAAATAGTTTTGTTAGGATACAGGAGTAAAGAAAATAAGCCTGATATAATGATCAACCATTATCAAAAATGACTCCTGCTTTTGTAAGTTTACTCAAGTCATCCAGCGGAATCTTAGATGTCTTAAAAGCCTCCCACAGCCGCATAAGAGTATATCTGTTAGCGATGTAATGTGCAAGCATAACCTCAGTTGTCAATATAAAATTAGGCTGCCCTCTTTTATGCAAATGATCTACCGCTTCCTGAGCTGTCCCTGTGAATGGTTCTGAGTGGGGGATGATCAAAAAACCGCCCTCCAAATATCCGATCTTAGGAGCGTTTATCTCCTTCATACGGGTTTCATCTTTAATCTCATGGATATCTACTACTGTCCCCCTGTCATGCACAATAGCAACTGAAGGCATGTTGTAGAATGCTACGTTATCATATCTTTTTGCACACTTATCAAATGCGAGCTTATCCAACTCTTTTGGAGTAAGAAGGGCCTTATTTTCCAGACATTGCGCTGCATAATCGATTCCAACCATTGCTGCATGAGCATGAAGGCTGCTCAGCCCAGGTTCATTGGAGATAAGACAATCAAGGTAAACCCTTGCATCTGGTGAGCCCATCATCAATTCAGCTGTCTTGTATAACAACGCACAGCCGTGCCTTAACTTCGTCTGCTCATCGCCTTGAAGCTTGGCTTTTGCCGCCAATTCCTCAATAGATCTGCATCCAGAAAAAAGCTTGACAGATAGTTCTGGCGCTTCGTTGTGATACCCAAGGTTTCTTGATGTCTTGATCATCCCTATCATCTGTGCCAGGTTGGCATATGTGTCTTGCATAGGCGATTGGATTGTAAAGTCAATTATAAATCTATCTTAGAAAACGCCTAAATAATCACGGATATAATCATTTTACCTATGAAAAAGCTATGGTTTGCTGCAACAGCCCTAACACTGATTCTATATTTCTGCCAAAAAACAGCAGAGCCCCATACCAACCGCCCTAGGAAGTCAATAAGCAAGAGAGAAGGGCAAACATATAATACACAAGAAAGGAAATTTCTACCCCCACGGAATTAAGTGGGAAGGGTGTTATTTTATCCTAATAACTTCCAGATTTCTCGGGCAGACTGTCTCTACCCTGTTCTGCTTATGTATAGAAGAGGCTAGATCAAGGCATCTTGAGTTTTCGCCGTGGTTGACTATAACTTTCTTTGGCTTTGGATTGCACTTAAGCATGAATGTCATCAGCTCTTTTCTTCCTGAATGGCCGGAATATCCTTCAATAGTCACCACTTCCATCCTTACGGGGCATATCTCTGGCCTCATCGCGGTGCCAAACATTATCTCTTTATTTCCTCGTTGGATCTTTCTTCCCAGTGAGCCCTCGCCCTGATAAGCGACAAAAAGCAAGCAATTGTTTGGATTATCTGCAAGATGCCTTAGATATTCAACAGAAGGCCCCCCCATAAGCATACCTGATGTTGCCAAAATGACGCAGGGACCCATCTCTTCGATGACCTGCATCCTTTCTTTTTGCGAGCCTATCTCTCTGAAAACCTCTGAGAGGAATGGATTTTGGTCTTTATGGAAAATAAGTTTTCTTACAACACTATTCAGGAACTCAGGGTAGGCAGTATGGATGGCAGTTATGTCCCATACCATGCCATCGACGACAATGGGCACTTTATCCAGCTGTCCGTTCCTGATAAATGATTCAAGCAGCACCATCACTTCCTGCGCTCTTCCTGAACCAAGGACAGGGATGAGCACTTTACCTCCTCTTTTTATAGTCTCGTCTATCTTTCTTCTGATCAGCTCTTCTTGTTCCTGTCTTGGAGGCAGCAGATTATCTTTTCCGCCGTATGTCCCTTCTATCATCAGTGTCTCAAGCCTTGGGAAATCTGTCACAGCAGGCTCAAGAAGCCTTGTCCTTCCATACTTCATGTCTGATGTGTATAAAAGGTTGTGAAGCCCATTTCCAATATGCAAATGGATCATCGCTGAGCCAAGGATATGGCCTGCGTTATACAACGTGATCCTGATATCTGGAGTGATGTCTGTCACTTCATCATATTCTAATGTTATAGTGTGTTTAACCATCTCTTTGATATCGTCTGTAGAATAGATAGGCTCTTTGCCCTCTCCCCTCATTATCTTGACATAGTCAAGAGCAAGGAGAGCCATGACATCTCTTGTCGGCTCTGTACAGTAGATAGGTCCTCTAAATCCGTACTTGTATAAATATGGTACAAAACCGCTGTGGTCTAAGTGTGAATGTGCAATGATGACTGCATCAAGCTCCTGGATGTTGAACTCAGGGGCTTCTAAAAGTGGATATGCTTCCTGGTCTGATGAAGCCACATCTACACCGCAATCAAGTAAGACTCTGCTTTCTGGGGTCTGCAAGAACAAGCAGCTTCTTCCAACCTGCCTTCCGCCGCCAAGATAGCTTACCCTTACCCACTCGTGCTTCTTTTCCCTCATCCAGCCGTCATAGATCCTGTGACCGGTCTTGTCAAGAAACTTTCGTCTGTAATCTGATTCTTTGTATAGGACTGCTCTGATGTTTTCGATAAGCTTTGAGCGAATAGCTGGCTTTCTTCTTATCAGAGGCACCCATAATGTTTTAGTCCTTATCTCACTTAAGAAGGCGCCTTGTTTTCCTATAGCTAGTCCTGGCTTTGCTGCCTCGATTATAACCCTGCTCCTATGAGGATCAAATATGACCTGATCGATACCTGCTTCTTCGGGGATAATCTTTTTTATCTCTGCTTCTGCCTTTTCCATGTCCATAGTTATCGCTGGATCTGGCCTTAGCTCTACCCTTTTCTTGATGTCGTCGACTATCCTTTTGATTAGCCCATTGTTATCAAGAAAGAATTCCTTGTCTTTTGTGTACAAAACGATGTTTGCTCCCTCGAAGGCTACATCGCTGATGCTTCCCTCAGGCAAGCTCTTTAAAATTTCTTTAGTTATGTCTGCCATGAATATCAATAATTTTTAAGAATTGCTTCTTATGCCTCAATCTTAAACTCTATAAGTTTGCTAAACACTTTTTTAAGGGTGTCTTTTGTTATCACTACAATATCTATCCCATTTCCTGAAGCGATATCTCTTTGCACTGCTGCGTTGATGGCTTTTGCTCCAAGCTTGACACCTTCTTCGACTGTCATATCTTTCTTGTATAATGTCTCTAAAACACCATAAGCCATGACCGAGCCTGAACCTGAGCTCGTGTATTCGTCTATCTCTGTGGCGCTTCCATCAGCCCCTACATCGTAAACATGTACTCCCTCGTCATCTTTTCCACCAACAATAAAATGAGAAATACCTGGGATGACGCTAAATTTTCTTATATTATTATAGACCATGTTTGAAAGAAGGTTTACAGCTTCCTTAACGCTGACAGGCCTATTGCTTCTAAGATCCTTTAGCTTGAGTTCTGCCCTCAAAAGCTTGACCAGGAGCTGAACATCAGAAACAGTCCCTGCGACCGTAACAGCGATATCATCATTGATCTGGACTATCTTATCATATTTTTTATATGCTACCAAGTATCCAGATGTAACCCTTTTATCTGCACAAAGCACAACGCCGTCTTTGCATACCAAAGCTACGGTTGTAGTTCCGGTTTTCCTTATGTCTTTATCTTCTACCATTCTCAGAATTCCCTAATTGGGTGTTGGGATAAGGTAATATATAAATGTTGCGATTTTATTTTCTTTTTTTCAGTTTCCATCGGGATGAAACCGATACACTTTCATTATCCGGTGGCATCTCGGTTTCTGCATGAAGCCTTGCCCACTTCTTAAGCGCCTGTTCTCTTCTTTGCCTCGCTTCTTTTTCTTTTTGCATCCTGTCTGTTATTGTTGGGGTGAGATTTTCTGTTGGTTGCGGAGGATCCTCGTCGTCCATTGCCTCGGCACAAAAAGCATTTGGCTCTCTGGTATAGACTCCCTTGCTCTGGATCTCGATAGGCACTAGATTTTTCCCTGCATGCCCCTCTATCAGCGTTTTCCAGTAGTGGATCACTTCTGTGTATGGTGCATATTCTCCGTTTATATAACTACCCCCTATATCGACGAGTATTGCCATGGTAGTAAGGCTAGGTATGAATTGTTTGTTAACAATCCAAAGATCCTTCGGTGTTTCCCTGTGCTCGTTTAAGATATGGCTAGCTCTACTTGCTCTGACTTTATAGACACGAGCTGTTGCGGCCTGATGGAGAATATCATACACAAGGCCCATATAATAAATTACTTCTATGCCACCCACCGGACATCTCTCATTGAACTGCTGAAAGGTAAACGGGAACCCTTCAACCTGCCCGTGAAGTAAGTAGCGTCCCTTGCGTAACGGTCCTTTAAAATCAGGATTATTGTTCAAAAAATAGGCTGATGGCACACCGCCCTTTTCATCAAGCCTTACGGAGACTATATCTTCAAGTTTCTGGCCATCCAGGCAAACAAGCGGAAGTGGCATTGCTATCTGGGGTATATCAATTATCTGTACCGTTGTTTTACCGCTTAGCACCCTTCCTGTCGCTGCATATCCACTATAGTCCATTAAACTCACCTAATACAAACTAGAAACCATTTCCCTAAGAGCGCTTGTAAAGAACGCAGACTTTACCCAGACAGCGCATTCATAGTGCTTGTTAACAGCACTGTCGTTTACCATGAACAAGAGCTGATCATCAACCATCACAAACCTTCCGTTTATATCCTTGTCAACAAGCTCAGCAACGCCTTCTACCTTTACCGCTGACTTTTTGTCGATCGGGGCTATTATCTTTGCTTTTATCCCTTTACTAGCTACCTTTTTTAATGGCTTATGCAGAGTATTGACTTTTCTTGAGAAACCTTCTGCGTCGGTGGAGATTATTATCGATTTCTCTGCGCTTTCTACCATCCTTTTTAGGAACTGGTTGATATTCTCTCTTCCGATTATGGAATTTGAAAGCTCGCTGCCGTCAACCTTCTCTATGCCCGTCTTATGAAGCAGCTGCAGTTCTTTAAAAACATCAGTGCCCCTTATCTCCTCTATCATCCTGAGGCTTAGATCTGTATCTTCGCTTATGTCTTTTTTTACCCTTTCGATTATCTCTTCAGGCTGCACAGCGATATATTTGATAGGCTTTCCTATCTTCATTATGATAAAACCTTTTTTTTCAAGGCTTTCTAGAACGTCATAGCATCTTGATCTTGGAACGCCTGACAAGTCAGCAAGCTCTCCTGCTGTTGCGATGCCCCTTGACAGAAGAACAGTCCAAATCTTTGCTTCATAGATGTTGAGGCGAAAATCGTTTTTCAGCTTGTTCAAGAGCTCTTGTTTGACTACCATTCTATCCTTTAGGATGATAGAGTGCTATTTAAATCTTTCGTTTGTTTTTACTCTTAAGTGATACTATTCATTCGCTTAGCTCAACCCAGTAACCCAAACCAGGGTGGATCTCAATCAGCTGATTTTTAGAGTAAGGCCGTTTTGGGGTGAAGGTCGACCATTTTGAGTTATTATACAAGCTTATTAGCATGATATTTGAAAGATTGAATACTTTGCCTATGCTAGCCTTGTTTAGGCTTGGATAGCCTACAAGGTTCCGGCCAATAGGAAGACTATAAGTGAAATTTTGAATTTCCTCCCCTTTTACCATTAATGTTGTATTGTGTATAATATTCACCCAAAGCCCCATTGTTTCATCAATGTCGGAGCCATCTATTAATTCAACCCATTTTCCGTCTTGATACGCGAACAATTTTGCATATTGCCCTCTTATGCTAGCAAACGGTTCGGGTAGGGTTCTGTTTTCAAGATTTAAAGGAATAGAGATAAGGTTCCACCCCTCGGTTAGTGAGATGTTAAAACTGTATATGTAATTGCATTTACTATATGTGCCGTTATCTACGGGCAAATTTTGTGATTCATTGCAGTAATTTAAATCATGATAACTTATCAACTTTTGATTATTTTGTTCGCATGGAGTATCATCCAATATCCAGCCTGGGCGGCAGTAGTCGCATGACTCAGAAGCCCTATACTCAACAAAGGTCTTATCGCCTATCTCGCCGCAGTTGTTTGCATCAGACTGCACCCTGCTCCTGCTTTGGTTCATCGTGTCATTTGGCAGGCATCCGACATCCACCCAGCTGCTCCAAGATCCATTCTTAAGATAGGGCGTGCAATAGTCGCACCAAGCAGCTGTATCCTTAGGGATATTGCAGTCTGATACCAGGCCAGTTAAGGCACAGCAATTGTTGGTATAATTATAAGAGATATTCAAATAATTTTCAGGCCCGCAGCTTGAACTTTTACTAACCCATGTTGAATTGCAATAATCGCAGTTCAAGTATGTTCCATTTTCTTGAGGCAACACCTCTTTTGTACCGCAGTTATTTGTGTCTATATATCTCATCAGCTTTTTGTCATCTATTTGACAAGTGCTGTTATCCAAAACCCAATTAGAATAGCAGCAACCCTCATCAATTTTGCCATCGCAATTATCATCGATTTTATTGCACGATTCATAGGCCCCAGGCCTTATCGACTGATTCCAATCATCACAATCATCATCGCAATCTGTGTCATAACCATCATGGTCATTGTCATGTATAATCTCTTCATATATGCTGCAATCTTTTTTTGTGCAGGCGCAGTTGCCTTGGCAGCCATTTTTGACATTTGCATATTCTCTGAACGTTCCATCATAGCATTTATCAAGGAAGCTGCAGTCTGTATCCATACAATCGTTGTCCTTGTCACATAATGCATTGCATTTGATAGCATCCTGTACTGGCGGCCAGCTGTCTGCTAAGTCGTTGTCTGAACAGTAATGCGAATAATTGCATGATTGCATGTTTCTGCATTGCCCATTACTATCGCAGGTAGATAAGTAGGATGCTCCTATATCCATAGTGTTGGAAAATCCGTCGGGATCTATATTGCAGGAATCAGGGCAATCATAGCTGCATGAGATGCCGCTCGATGAGCATATGCTCCATTGCCCATGGCTGCATGCCCTTGTCCCGCTGC
>DASRUK010000017.1:0-2151 GCA_035655475.1 Candidatus Nanoarchaeia archaeon | reverse complement strand
TTTGTTATACAGTCTCTTAAAAATACTTGACGAATGATGAAATTTGGTTCTTAATGCCATCTATATCACCTCTTGCTAATTACAGAAGGGGTACTTATATAAGAACTTTTCTATTTAACTTACTATAATTAACTGAAGCCTATCTTCATCAGAAAACATTTTTTCTTTGGCTCTTCTATTCAATGAATCAGTGATCATCTGATTTGATAATCCCTTGCTGAAAATCGAGATTTTATCAAAAAATTAGAAATATTTATAAAGAAATGAACTTTATTGATAAAAATGAGACTAAGTTTTACTCAACTAAGGATAATAGAATTTATCAGCCAGGAGACTAATGTGTCGGTTAAAGATATCTCCAGTCATATCCACATCAGCCCTTCAATGGCCTATAAGCATGTCAAAGAACTGACTGCGGCTGGCTTTCTTGACAAGATAGGAGCAAAGCGCAGGCAAAAATACAGCATCTCATCAAATGCTTTTGCAAGAATCCTTTGCAGCCTTTTTGCAGAGGACAGCGCAATAAAAAAGACACTGGCAAATGAAGGGATACCCCTCCTTGCAAGACTTGCCGAGGAGAGGAAAACATTAAAAGAGCTGGCAAAGGAAGCCGGCCTGAGCCTGTCTTCAGCCTATCCGTACATAAAGAGGTTTACTGACAGGCAGATACTCAGGAAAATAAATGGCAGCCTTGAGTTTAATGAGGAACTATGGCCTCAACTGCACCAATTCATAGCATTATACCTAAACTATTATGCACTATCCAGGTTTAAGGTGCCTGCAAATGCAAAAATCCATTTTGAAAGCGCAGATGAAATCGTCTACTCTTTAAAGGATGAGACTGCATTTGGAGAAAAGACCGCCTTCTCAGCCTACGGCAGATATGGCATAGAACTTATGGAAAATGAAGTATTCTACAGGCAAGATAATCTGCATAAGAGACCGGATATCCAGACAATATTCGCAGATTCGCTGAAAGCTGCCAGGGGCAGCCCAAGAAGAAGGCTTTACTGCTATCTTTTTTACAGGAAAAATATCAAATCACTTGGAAAGGTAAAGCATCCTGATCTGGATATCCTGAAAAAGATAGCATCGGGAATTATGGAGAAAAGCGAAGGATTTCCAACAAGAAGCGAGATACTTGAGAAGGGAAAGGACTATGATCTACAAGTTTGAGGCTCTCAATGAGCTGTTTAAACAGATCGATGGCCAGCTAAGCGGCAAAGTATCCTTGTTTATATTAGGTGGAGCTGCATTGCTTCACTACGGTGTTGGCAAGGGATATACGAAAGATATCGATATTGTCTTTGACAACTATAACCAATTTGTGGTGTTTAAGCATGCCTTGACATGTCAGAAATCGCTTTAGGCGCACGCTCTGATGTTTTAACCCAGTGCAAGCCAGCGATTTCTGAGCATGCTCAAGAACACGCCCCGAGCTTTAGCTCGGCGGTTCTTGACAAAATTGGGCTTTAAGACCAGAAGCAAGCCGATAAGCCATGACAAACTGGATATATTCGAAATGCTTGAGAATGATGATTTCAGGTTTGATCTATTTGTCAATACCGTGGTCGGGGGATTCTCCCTAAGCAAAGAGATGGCAAAACGTTCGCAGAACATCTTGGGTTTAAAATATCTAACCGCTTTTGTCTGCAGCAAAGAGGATATTGTGCTCTTCAAGTCATTATCCCCTGACAGGCAAAATGATATCGAAGATTCCCTGGACCTGATCAAAAGAGGCATCGAATGGAACATAATCTATCAGGAACTGCTGATCCAGCTTAGCATCTGCAATCCAAAAAGGGGGAAAGAACTTGTCTGGTACTTTATCGAGCGAATTCACGATCTCGAACGCAAGGGGGCGGTCGTACCCATCAAGGCAAAAATTGAACAAGTCTATGATAAAATATAGGTCCCTTAATGGTATCATAATCGACCTTGTGATAGCTAGAGGCGCGTTTACTTAAGCCTCTTCAATCGCTTTGAGCAGCTAATTTAGCACCGATTACCTGATTTCTCCTTAGAACTAAAATAATTTATTGCCCAGTGTCTTGCCTCTAGGGATGCCTGAATGAACCGTTCCTGTTTTGCTCAATGATTCCGATAATAGGATCCTTAATTTTTTTGAACTGTACCGGATCACCTATGGTT
>DASRUK010000016.1:0-2658 GCA_035655475.1 Candidatus Nanoarchaeia archaeon | reverse complement strand
AGATATCTTATCCAGAGTCTTTGGCCCTTCAGCTATGCCTAAATAACCTAAGGGGATACCTGTTCTCGATGGATGTATCTTTATCTCTGCGCTCTCCGGCAGCTTTCCTGCCTTGTCAGGAGGACTATTTGTGATGGTGTGGTCAATGGCAGTGATAACCTCTATGCCCTTTGCACTGGCTTTTGCCATCAAGTCATAAGCAAAAACAATCTGCTCGCCTTCCTGGCCCCATCGGATATATGAGCTTCCAACAAGGCTTTTTATCTCTGAGTCTGTAATCCCAAGCAGCTCCTTTAAGCCACTACTTTTTTCCTTTTGCAGATCGTCAACAAGCTTTTTTGCCGCTTCCTTGTCTTTTGTTGATTTTGTCTTTTCAACAATATCTTTGTTGTATCTGGCAACCATATCTTTTACCTTGGAGAGATTGGCTTCAATTTTTCCTTTATAGTGCTCTGCAAGAAGAAAGGTATAGACTACTGCGCCTCCTGTTATGATAACATCCCCTTTTTTCATCTTATCTATCAGGTCCAAAGCGACAGTTATCTTTGATGTGATGCCTGGGTCTGACTCTATCTTTTTACCGCAAAGACCGAATACAAAAGGAGCCCTATTCGGGTTCTTTAGCCTTTCCTGCAACCCACCTATGTTTTCAAGCACATTTGCATACTGAAAGCCATAAGCAACCCGGCCACCTTTTTTTGCGATAATCTTTGGCACTTCTACTATCGTTGCTTCCGGTCGATGGTTCTGGACTTCGTTTTCATTTATGTACACTTGTCCAAGGGAAGCAAAGAATGATGCAAATTCCTTGTCGTTTGCATTTGCCTCTGAGTCATATCTGACATTTTCAAGGACAACCACTTGGCTTTTGCTCAGATTTTGGACAATACGTTTTACCTCTTCCTTGTTTTTATAGACACTTCTTGGCCTACCATCATATGAATTGGGAGCGATAAGAACATCTGCTCTTAGCAATCCGTTTTCCTTTAGAATCTTTTCAAGCCTTTTTGCCACAGGAGCCATGCTGTAATCAGCATCTTCTCCTTTTGGCCTGCCACACCAACCTGCAGCAAGAATCACCTTTGCATCGTTTTCTATAAGATAGCGGAGAGTAGGGATAATATCCTTTATCCTAGTGTCATCAGTAACTCTTGCCGGGTCCAGCAAATCCTTTTTGGAATCCAAAGGGACATCCAGGCCACAGCGTACAATAACCAATTTTTTTCTAATATCTATATCTTTAACTGTCGGATATCTGCCCATAAAACTCACCCCTTGAAGTTATTAAGCTATTGCATATTTAAATTTTGTTGCTTTGCCATCCCTTTACTTTCTGATAGGCTTTTATGACTGTGCTTTTATGCAGATATATAGCTTTGTAAGGGCAGTTTTCATGGCAGCAGTAGCAGAGTATGCACTTTTTTCTATCAAAAATCGGATAGGGCTTTAATGATATCGCCTTGACAGGGCAAGCTGTCCTGCAGACGCCACATTTCCTGCACCTTTTCTTTACTATATATGGCTTTATCGAAGCAAGCGAAAAGGCAAATTTCATCAAGAACTTTGGGAGCTTTCTTCTTCCTGCAGTGGCTGGCTTTTTGAATTCGATGAAAGCTTCATCACCTCTCTTTTCTACTGCGCTCAAACCTGGAAAGATCCCCCTTTCTATCGCATACCTTATTGTTTTAATATCCAGCGGATTGTAACCTATGGTTTTTGAAGCAACAATATCTAAGGCGACTGCATCCTCTGATGCCAGGATTAGGCCTGCTTTTTTGGGAGTGCCCCCTGAGCCAGGACCGTTTCCTTCAATGCCTATTATCCCATCCATTATATTCAAGTGAGGCTTGACATGGGTGTAAATGTCTAATAGACAGTTTGAGAAAGACTCCTCAGTTGGTGCAATCGCATGCTTTTGTGACTTTCCTCCGCCAGGGATGCAGCCAAACATGTTTTTGACAGCGCCTGTATATTTGGTGAGCATATGGGTCTTTAGCTTTGGGACATTTATTATCAAATCAACCATAAACGGCTCTTTTGCAATTGTGAACTTTTTTAGGACTTTGTTGTTTTGGTCAACGATCACATGCTTTTCCTTTGAAGCTTCAAATGATATCAATCTTGCCTTGTGCTTTCTTGCAATATCTGCGATCCCTGAGACCTCAAAAGCCTGCCTTGTGCCGCCGTAGGCAGTTATTCCTCCTGAATCCCCTATCCAGAGCTCGTTTCCAGAGAAGATAGTGCAGATGGCGTCAATCACAGCAGGGTGGGTGTCAATCGCAGTCTCTGGCTTGTTCTGGCCAAGAACATTTGGCTTTAGAAGGATCTTTTTTCCTTTCGGCACTTTATAGTTTATCAGGTTTAAGGACTCTTTTACTGCGCTGATTACTTTACCTGTATCATAATCAGAGCATTTAACGACTGCTACTTTGACCATAAGAATAGGGAAATTAAATTGTTATTTAAGGATTGTTAAATCCAACAATGCTCTTATCTTGGAGAGGGGGTTTCCTAAATTAGAGTATGACTACTGAAACGAAAGATATAAATATAAGCTAATTCTAAAAATATATATTATTGTTCGTCAATAATAAAGGTGATATCATGCCAAAGAAAAGAAGGAAATTAGATGTCTTCTGCCAAAATCAGAAATGCGAG
>DASRUK010000015.1:0-3414 GCA_035655475.1 Candidatus Nanoarchaeia archaeon | reverse complement strand
AAATGTTTCGATTGATTAGCTACCTATTGGTGGTAAAATATCTATCTCTTAGGTACCTTCCAATAAACAACCTGGCCTGGGACAATTATCTCAGGTATAACCTTCTTACCTTTATAATGGATGTCTGTCCACTTTATGTTGCCATACCTAGCCCCATGCTTGCTATTAAACAGTGCTGCTATAGTCCCAGGAATGTCACCGTCGATGACCCTGTAATGCCAAATGCCATTCTCCAGCCAGAACAAACCCCGATTTCTTTCATAGAGTCTTTTGATTATTTCTTTAGGTTGAGTACCCTCAGCAATATCTTGCAGATATCTAAGCTGGCAGTTGTAAAACGCTTGGGCTTCTCTTACTTTTGTTACATAATCACTTGAGGATGGATCAGGCGCTGCCTTCCCCTGATTGTAGGCAGAGAGTGCCTTATTCCATGTTGCATTTGCACCCTTGAGATATACAAACTGCTTCTTTGCTGCAGCTGCACTCTTAAGGATGTCAAATCTCTCATCTTTCTGGGCTATCGCAGTATAATCATATTTTTTATCGCCCAATAACTTCCTTAGGCCCAGGCTGCTTGTTGGGCCTATCTTCAGGCCATATCCTCGTCCTGTTTCAGGGATAAACATCCAAAGGCCTGCATCTGCTGTAGGGCCCACGCTCCATGGGCTTCCATTGCTTTCGTGCAGGACAAGGCCTGCAAGCAATCCCTTGGGAGCTTCAAGCTCCTTTTCCAGCCCAGATAGAAGATTATGCCACCTATACGTCCGAAGAAACCGGCCTATTTGGGTTAATTTGCCTTGCTCTGATCTTTCAACATATTCGACGAGCTGGTCAGCACTTAACGGCATCCGGTTTTTAACTTCCTGGGGCAAACTTTTATGCAAAAGCGCTTCAATGCCATTTTTTGCGCTGGAGGCTGCATAGACCTGAACACTTGGCAATTCAGTTGCTGCTAGAGCACATATCCCTTTTAGAAAGGCCCTTCTATCAAAAAGTGATTCCATCTTAATTCAGATTTTTTGCAACTATATTGATCGTTTGTCCAGACCTTAGCTGCTTTAAATAATGCCCTTTGAACATATCATCAGGTGATTTGATGTTTGCATAACCAACAGGTTTGTATCCCCATACGCTTCTGTTAAACCTTGATGCAATGCCTAAGGGAGTGTCACCCTCTTGGACAATATATCTATATGTATCCCATCCTTGGCAATACTTGCCTGAGCCTATCCTGGCAAACATTGGACCATTAGATTGAACATTATGGGCATTCCCCGCAGCGCATGACCTGTCTGTTCTTCCTGCTGTGCTTTGAGTATCGGTCGTAGCTGCAGCTGCTTGTTTTTGTGCCTCTTTTGGTTGATACCTTTGACTAGTCGGCTCTGATTTAACTATCCCTTCTGACAAAGCTCCGTGATTTGCTGCAGTCTTCTGAGCATAAATGGTGAATCTGTCACAACACGAGTCAAGGAACCTTGCTTTTCCATTGATTGTTTTTCTTGCAAGCCAATCAGTCATAAATTCTTTACCATATCTGGGCGCATGATGTGAAACTGCAATATACTGAACAATGTCAGGCTGTACATTCTTCCAGGAGCTTTCTAAGGTTGCAAGGGATTTTTCATCAAGGTCTTTAATTGTATACGCAAGATTATTGATTATGAACTCCATAGAAGCCATAAAGTGTTGATTGCCCCTAAGCTCTGCGACGCTTCCAGGAAGATCTATGGTTTGAGGCATCGCCTGATCGATTATCGATGCTCCTCTGGGCCCTCCTTTTCCTTCATAGACAGCCCATTTAGTCCATTGCTTTGGACCGTAGGATAGTAATTTATCGCCAAGAGCCGGAAGCAATTCAACATACTCTCTGCCTGCGTTTCTTAGCAAAAAATCAATAAGCTTGACGTTAGCCCTTCCATTTGAAGACGGGCAAAGTTCAGTAAGGGAGTAAGCCATGACTTCTCTTTCTCCCAGATAATATGAGATGTTTTGAACTAGTCTAAGTCTTCTTTCATCTAATCCTTTAATGGCGCCGACCTTTCTCCAATCAAGACTGCTTCTTACAAGCTCAATAGCCTCCTTGACTTGAGTCAGATACTGGACAAAATTCATCCTTATGGGAGTAAATTTTGGATTAAGGTATTCTTTTACCCTTGTTTCATAAAACCTATTAACTTCAGCGCCCTTGGATATAGACATCTTTTTCTTCCACATATTATCCAGAAGCTGCCTAAAATCGACTGCAACAGTATCTCCTACCCTCCCATTTATACCTGTATAGGAAGTGGCCAGTCCCCCCAGCTTCAGTCCTTTTAAAGAGGTTGTGTCATACACTTTAGGATTCCATGTAAACTCCTCAGCTTTGACTCCTATCGCAGGTAGAACAGATGTAGTTGCGGCTGCTGCAACCGACTGGATAAAATATCTTCTGCTAAAAATCGTGCCATCACCGTTGCTGACTGTGAGTGCTCCTGGACCTTCAGATAGAATCATATCAGTATCAGGGTCTATGATAAACTCTAGTGACCTATCAAGCACATCATTCACTCCACTCGCCGATACTTCCAAGTTGACCATACAAAACCTAAAGGTATCTTCTCTTTATAAACTTTACGTATTATTGCTACTATTTAGTGATTAATTGACTATATCCGCCTAGGAATAATTTTATATAGTCCAAGCCGGCTTTAAAATTGTATGGGTTATAAACAGGTAATTTTGGTAAGGCAGGACCTAAAGCTTCCTAAAGGAAAGCTAGCTGTCCAGGTAGCGCATGCAAGCTCTACCGCCCTGATAAAGTCGCATAAGGATGATATAAAAAGGTGGCATAGTGAGGGCATGAAGAAAGCAGCTTTAAAGGTAGAAAACCTCGATGAACTCTTAAAGTACAAGCAGCTGGCAGAAGATGCTGGTCTTATAACTGCTTTGATAGAAGACGCAGGAAAGACAGTGGTAGAGCCAGGCACAATAACCTGCCTTGGAATCGGGCCTGATAAAGAGGATAAGATAGATAAGATAACAGGCAGTCTTAAGCTCGTTTGAATAGATTTATAAATAAAGTATTTTTTCTTTATGTCATTGGGCCCATAGCTCAGCCTGGTTTAGAGCGATTGCCTCTTAACAGAAACAAGCTTACATTGCTTGTCTTATAGCAAGCAATAGGTCCGGAGTTCGAATCTCCGTGGGCCCGCTTTTTTCAAAACTACGTTATATAACAAGCCAAAGCCCCCATTCAGTCGTTAGCCCTCTTTCTCGATTGAGTTTAACATATGCCTTTAACCGAAGCCCTAGTAGCTTGACAACTTAGTTAGATTACATAATGCTTAGACAGTTTCTCATCAGCCATCTGCTTTGTAAATCTCCAATCAATTTGTTGTCTTTCCTTATTTCTTCTTTTTGCCCAGGATAAAACCT
>DASRUK010000014.1:0-8334 GCA_035655475.1 Candidatus Nanoarchaeia archaeon | reverse complement strand
GAGCCGAAGGCTCACCATCTCAAAAGGGGAAAGATTTATGTTACTCAGAATCCAAGGGGTTTATCCCCTTCTATGCCCCAAGGGCATCAATGCAATAGATTATTAGAAAGAGGCTTCAGCCGTTAGGCTGGAGAGTTTCACCTCTTCCTTGTTTTTTGGAAAATCTATCCCCTTCAAAGATTTTGATATGCCTATCGGCGAAGGTTTCTTAGTCAAAGGACCGTGAGACTCTGACATCCCTCTTTTTGTTCCCATACTTTCTTTGCCCATCTCCATCTCATCTCTCATTTTTTTATTCACCTCGTTTTAGGCTTCAAGGGTTCTGATGAATATAATGCTTCTTTTGCTGGACAACATAGTGTCAATTACTTAAAAAGAGCAAGGATTAAATAGGGAGTTGATCGCCCAAGAATATCTATGGGGCTTGAAGCGATCTTAGGGCATGCTAGCAGGGCAGCCTATGCAATCAAGGAGTTTTATATGAACTTTTATGCAACCTATAGCCCGCTTGCCACGTATGGTGCATTGATCGTAACCGGAGCAGCTGTAGCCGCGGCGACAATACTTGGCGCCAGAATTATCATTGGATTTGTTGAGCCCATTACAAAATATTTTGGTGCAAAGCCTAAGAAGGAGGCCAAGCCAGGTTAAGTTTATTAATCACAGAAATATATATTTCCCTTGATGAACAGGAATACTTGGAGGAATCATCGGAGGGATCTATGCTCTGGGAAGGCATATAGGTATCTTTCTTGCCTATATGGCGGAGCTGTAGCTTACGTCGGAGCTACCCTTGCAGGGCTAAGCAGAGCAATCCTCGGGTCTATATCTGGCATGCTTGCTGTCGCTGTTCCGGCTGCATTTTATCGAGCCTGCTGTCGAAAGACGTAACTTTTAATAAGGGATTTAGATAATCTACACCTGATGAAGGAATCACTTGTCGAGAAGATTGGAATCTTTCTTTTGAGAAAAGGATTTACCGTAAAGACACTGAACAGGACAGCTTTTGATATCGTAGCCAGAAGGGATACAACTATCCTTCTTATCAAAATATTATTTGATGCCAACGCGGTAAGCGAGGAATTTACCAAATCGATGCATAATGTTGCTGCATATGTTGGCGGCAGCCCACTTATCATTGCTGATAAGGCAGGAGACAAACTGGAAGATAATGTTGTGTATCTGAGATTTGGGATATTTACACTAAATTTTAGAACTCTTTGCAACTCTATCGACAGCAAGCTACCTTTTGCTATACGCGACCATTCAGGCGTAAATGCACATCTTATCGGCACAAAGCTGAGGAAGGTAAGAGAAGAGGAAGGGATATCCCTCAACGACCTGGCAAGGAAGGTAGGGGTCAGCAAGAGCATGGTACAGAAATATGAGGCAGGAGAAAGCAGGATAAGCATAAACAAAGCCTTGAGGCTGTATCAGCTTCTTGGCCATTCACTATTTGAGAAGATAGATATCTTTGGGCATGATAAGAATATAATGCCTGTCGGTAAAGGAGATATCTCAAGGAAGTTCTCTGATATGGGGTTTAGTGCAACTGAAGCTGAAAAAGTGCCATTTGATATCATCGCTAAAAAAGAGAAAGAGCTCATACTTACAAAGGTCGGGGATGGGCAACAGCAAGGACTTGACTCATTGTCCAAGCTTGTGGATGCTGACAGGCTTGCCATCTACCTCAAGAAAAAGCCAAAAAATGTGCCTGCTATGACCAAAAAGGAGTTTATGGAGTTTGAAAAAGCTGAAGAGCTTATCAAGTTTCTAAAAGAGTTTGAGTAGGGTAATATCTTAGCCTGATTATCTGCTTTAATGTGGGAGAAGCTATTTCCGGCGGCGGGGTAACCAGAAGAGGGCTTATCTCTTCAATATGGGCTGATTCGTATGGTGTTACCAATTCCTCTATGCTTTGCCTTACCCTATAGGTTGCAGGAATTATATCTGTTTCCTCCCCCTGGGTGCGGAAAAGATCCGACAGGTCGCCCAAAAACTCGTCATAAGGTACCTGGTGGCTAAAAATATATGCCTGGGATTCTGCAAAGCTCTGCCTGAAATAGAACAGGGTCGAGTCCTCCCGGATTATCAGGGTGAGATCAGGGGCAGGATCATCTGGTTCATGCTGCCATCTGGTGAGCATATGCGTGGCAAGGACCCTTGCATTTTTGGGGCGCAAATAGGCGATTTGAGGTATTGCTTGGCTAATGTAAAGTTTATTCATCAAGTTGGAATCAATAAACTTATTTTTATTACTTTGCTTAAAGGATCAAGTTACCTCTGGATGCAGGGAGGGTTGAAAGTTTAAATGTAAATTGTAAGCAAACAAGAAGGTTTTGCTAACTTAACAGCTCAAGAAAACAAGAAGAAAAAAGAAAAAGATACCTTTAAATATTACTGCTTATGTACTTAACTCCCTAATTTGGAGGTGGAATATATGAGTAAAGAAATACAACCAATATTCATCCTGCCGGAAGGCACACAGAGGACTACCGGAAGGAACGCGCAGAGAACAAACATAATGGCAGCAAAGCTTGTCGCAGAGACTGTCAGGACAACGCTTGGCCCAAAGGGGATGGACAAGATGATAGTCGATTCCATGGGAGATGTGACTGTAACAAACGACGGAGTGACAATACTTGAGGAGATGCAGATAGAGCATCCTTCGGCAAAGATGATTGTGGAAGTAGCAAAGACCCAGGAAGATGAGGTCGGCGATGGAACAACAACTGCTGTCGTGATTGCAGGAGAGCTTCTCAAGAATGCTGAGGACTTGCTGGACCAGAATGTCCACCCGACAATAATTGCAAGGGGTTATAGGCTTGCAGAGGGCAAGGCACAGGAAATCCTAAATAAGATAGCTGAAGATGTTTCTGAAAAAGATACAGATATATTAAGAAAGATCGCAATGACTGCAATGACCGGAAAAGGAGCCGAGCACTCAAAAGAAAAACTTGCGGATATCGCGGTTGAAGCTGTCAGGTCTGTTGCAGAGCAGCAGAACGATAGACTATCTGTCGACAAGGAAAACATCAAGCTTGAAAAGAAAGTAGGTGCATCTGTCGAAGACAGCGAGCTTGTCAGGGGAATAATCCTGGATAAGGAAAAAGTGCACGGCGGAATGCCCAGGGTAGTCAAAAGCGCAAGGATAGCATTGATCGATTCGGCGGTCGAAATCAAGAACACTGAGATCGACGCAAAGATACAGATAACCGATCCATCACAGATGCAGGCATTCATCGACCAGGAAGAGACTATGCTAAGAAACAAGGTCGAAAAGATTGCGGCATCCGGAGCTAATGTGCTAATATGCCAGAAAGGCATAGATGATATCGCACAGCATTTCCTTGCAAAGAAAGGCATATATGCAGTAAGGAGAGCAAAGCAGAGCGACATGGTTGCACTTGCTAAGGCAACAGGCGGAAATGTAGTGACAAACCTTGACGACCTAAGTAAAGAAGACCTTGGCCTTGCTGGAACAGTCGAAGAGGTCAAAGTCGGCGATGAGCAGATGACCTATGTAAAAGACTGCAAGAATCCCAAGGCAGTAACGATCCTCATAAGGGGCGGTACAGAGCATGTTGTTGATGAAGTAAAAAGGGCTATGGAAGATTCAATCGGGGATATATCCGCTGCGCTCAAGGATGGGAAGGTAGTAGGAGGAGCAGGCGCTCCCGAGGTAGAGGTTGCAAAGCAGCTTAGAAAGTTTGCTGACAGCCTTAGCGGAAGAGAACAGCTTGCTGTGATGAAATTTGCAGATGCAATGGAGATAATCCCAAGGACACTTGCTGAGAATGCAGGAATTGATCCTATCGATATCCTTACTGAGCTTAAGGCAGCCCACGACAAAGGAGAGAAATGGTCAGGGATAGATGTATTCAAGGGCAAAGCCGTCGACTCATGGAAGAAAGGAGTAATCGAACCATTAAAGATAAAGACCCAGGCGATAAGCTCTGCTGCTGAGGTTGCTGTGATGATACTTAGGATAGATGATGTTATCGCAGGAAGCGGCTCAAGCAAAGGCCCAGCAATGCCTCCAGGAGGGATGCCGCCCGGAATGGATATGTAAACAATCCTTTCTTTTTTCTTTATTTTTTTGAAATAGCAAAGTTTATATAGTCTTTTGGTGAGAGTGAAGTTGGCTTAAATTACACACTAAAAGAGGATGATGTTTATGACTGATGAAGGCTCATATGAAATTATGCCTTATAAAGAGATAGTCGAACTAAAGAAACAGATCTCTGAGCTGCAACTAAGGGCAGGAGATACTTCTTCAAAGGAACTTCTTTTGTCTATGGCTGCACTTACAAAATCAGTAAATGAGCTGTTAAAGCTCTTTTCATCAGCAGCAGAAGAGATGAAGCTTGAGGAGAAAACTGAAGGAGAGCTGTCACAGAAGATAGGGCCCCTTATAGAAAAGGTTTCAAACCTTGAGCAGCAGAACAGAACAATCGCAGAAGGGCTTGTCGCTGTCGCAGACATGGTCAAACAGATAAAAGGAGACAAAAGGATGGCTCCCAGGCAGTCGATGAACGAAGAAGATGATGAAGACACCGAGAGAGAGCCAGCATTCTTTTCAAAAGCCAAGGCACAAAGAAGGCAGTCAGGGCCAGGATTTGCTCCTCCGCCTGTGCCGCCAATGATGGGTCCGGGTCCTATGGCGCCGCCTCCTATGCAAGGGATGATGCCTCCTCCAATGCCACCTGGAATGGGGCAGTTGCGATCACCAGCGCCTGATTTTGGGGAACTGCCACCGCTGCCCCCATTTGAAGAAGAGCCAAGGAAAAAAGGGCTGCTGGGTATATTTAAATGAGTGATACTCTTTCTATAGATCCTGGAAGGCTAAAGCGCTTCATCAAGCATGCCTGCGTCATCGCAAAAAAGCAGAGCGACAGGGAGAAAGCAAGAAAGGAGCTTCAACTGCAGATGCAGAAGCTCAGGAAATTTGCGAGCAGGAAGGGAGATATCGAGGCAGAGCTTGTCGAACTCAACAAGAAAATAAATATCCTTTTTGAAAAAGAGGTACAGCTTCTGGGAATAGAGCAAAAAGAGAGCGTACTTACCAGAGAGCTTGTAAACGGCGTGAATACGAACAAGGATAAGATTAAAGAGATATACAGCATTGTAGATAACCTACAGACAAAGCTTGATGGATGGGTAAAGGTTAAGACCCAAAGAGAGCGGAAGATAGAAGAGCTTGAGCATAAGATAAGACACTCGCATAAAGAGAACAAGGCAGTGCTTGCAGCAAAGCTAAATAAGCTTGAGCAAAGCTATATGGAGCTGTGCAGAAAAGGCATTTCAAGCACACAGCTTGAGATGAGGATAGGTGCGATAAAAGCAAGGCTTTCTTAGATATCTTTGCCCATCACTGTATTTCTGCTATTTTCCTTTGCTCTTCTACACGATTCTTTTATTATCTCTGCAACCTTTAAATTGAGCTTTTCATAGAAGTCTTCTGACACGTTTAGCGGCCTTTCGTTATACTTGGCGTAATCTTTGATGTTGGACCTTACAACAAGGTACTTTCCCATGATATCACCTCATTTATGCGCATACCAAAAACTTAGTTTCTTCTCTTTTTTATCAAGCCGGCAAAAACCCAGGCGTTCAAGCTGGCAGATATCGCCAACTTTCATATCAGTGAGGGCTTTTTCTCCTATGCCTTTATGGATAACACCATCAGGCATGAAGACCTCTACTTCTGGCAGCTTTTCTTTTGGCAGCCAATGGATTATCCTATCTCCTTTTTCCTTGAACTGCTGATAGTCAAGAGAGTCAAATATAAACTTGCTGCCTTTCTTTTGAAAATTTAAGCAGTCCATAAGACGGTACAGTTTTCCGCCCTTTATTGCCTTAAAGTCTTCGCCTGTAATGTAAAAAGAAGATCTTGTGCTGAACTTTCTTCCGCCTTTCTTATGATCAGGATGAAGATCAAGCTCAACCTCATGAGATGGCGCTTTTTCGATAGTTATCTCTACTGGATTCCAGATAAAGAAATACCTGTTTGAGACAGGGTCGATTATATCTTTGTTGAACGCGTTAATGGTCTTAAAAAATTCATCTCTTGTGACAGTCTTGTCGTTTAGGCTTAAGCCTACATCTATCGCATACTTGATGAAAGCGCCTGGTTGATATCCTCTTCTCTTCAAAGCGGCAAGGAAAGGCAGCTTTATGTCGTCCCATCCGATGTATGTGCCGTCTTCTATCAAAGGCCTTGTCTTTGAGCAGCTCACCGGCATGCCTTCAAAGTTTATCCTTCCGACAAACAATGTCTGAGGGAATTTCTTGTTTAGATAGGAATAGATGTATTTTTGCCTTTCAGCGTTATCATAATGATCCTTTGCCCTTATTGCATGAGTGACTTTCATCTCTATATCATCGACCGAGACAGCCATGTTCATGAGCGGCCAGACCCTATATCTCTTATCCTGCCTCGCATGCTCAAGCTCACTTATCCTAAAAACAGGAAAGTCTCTCATAGCAGGATTTTTGTGGTTTAGGTCTGTCTTTATCCTTACCACAGCCTCTCCCTGCTTGTATTCATCAAACATCCTCTTCCATCTTTTCATCTGCACTTCAACTGGAAGTTCCCTGCAGGGGCATGCTATACTTTCATGCAAGAGTTTTTTGTATCCTTCAGGCTCGCAAGTGCACACATATGCTTTGCCAAGGTTTATGAGCTGCTCCATATAGTTGTAGTAGGTAGCAAGCCTGTCTGATTGGATATGGACCTCTTTTACATTGCTTTTTGTGACCCACTGGGCGTCCTTTGGGATCATTTCGTATGCAGGGTCACAGATATTGCCCGGGTTTGTATCGCTTATCCTGAGTATCAGTTTACCGTTATATTTGCGGCAGTATTCAGAATTTAGGCTTAGAACATAGGCATGGCCAATATGTAGGGGGCCAGATGGCGAAGGCTCAAAGCGCATCACAAGGTTTTTTGGGTCTTTTAGCTCCGGCAGGACTCTTTTGCTTTCTTGCTTCTTTTCCTCAAGGAGTTCTGGAGCCACCCGCTTTAATTCCTCTTCCTGCTCCTTTAAAGGGATCTTTGCCACTTCCTTTATCTCCTTGTTTACCTGTGCTGCAATCTCCTTTATCTTTTCCTTAAGCTCAGGCTTTTCTGCAATAATCTTTCCGATGACTGCACCTGCGCTTGCTTTTCCACTGAATTTTATCGAGTTTTGCAGGACATACTTTCTTATCAAATCCATAACTAGGGTTCGAGTGCTATCTTGTTTATAAATATTTGTAGTGGTGGCAAAAATCCAGCCAGCCATTGCGGGAGATGGCTTTTATGCACCAAAATGCCTTAACATGGGGTCCGACGGAACTGCCGTGGTCTGATTTTTCCCCCACCAGATTAAAAACGTAAACTATTTAAATAAGCAATCCCAAGAAAAGGATAATCACAAAGACTAACTGGGGATAAAGAGGGGCTTTATCCCGTTTTTTTCTTCAAAAGTTTTTTAAACAGCCACAGAACCTTGATTTTCATGGGCCTGTGATTCAACCCGGTAGAATACGCCCTTGGCTAGGGTGATATCCGGATTCAAAGATTCTCTGTGGATGCAGGGAGTTGGAAGTTCCGGCAGGTCCACCTTATTTTATGAAAGCAATATTCTGTTCTGACCTACATGGGAATGAAGCATACTATGATAGACTGCTTTCCTTTGCCAAACAGGAGATGGCAGATGCTATCATAATCGGCGGGGATCTTTGCCCCCATCTTAAGATCGATATCATTGATGCAATACTGGGGCAAAAACAATTTATCGAAGGATTCCTTGCTTCTTTTTCTGAGCGGTGCGTCAGTAAGGGCATCGCACTATACCTGATCATGGGAAATGATGATTTCAGGGCAAATTATCCATTGTTGAAAAAATTTAATAATCTACACAACCTAGTCAAGGATCTAGGCAGATGGAATATTACGGGATACAGCTTTGTGCCGCCGCACCCTTTTCTTCTAAAGGATTGGGAGAAACCTGATTTTGATTATCTGGAGCTGACTGAACACCCCAGGGAAGTAAGGACCGCTCCCAGGGAACTTGGGACGATAAGAGAAGACCTTGATAAGCTTGGGAAGCTATGCAACCCCCAGGAAACAATCTATGTCATGCACAGCCCTCCTTATTCAACACTGCTTGACAAGACATATAGCGGCCAACACGTTGGAAGCAGAGCTCAGTTGTTTGAACCAATAACCCAAAACAATCATTCCAAACAGTAATTCTGTATTATGACAAATGTAAAAATAACAACAACATGGGATGAGACGGTTATTTTGCTCTGTGCAAAATAACCTACGAGACATCCCGTAGGGAC
>DASRUK010000013.1:0-11107 GCA_035655475.1 Candidatus Nanoarchaeia archaeon | reverse complement strand
CATCTGGGATGATGATATGAAGAAGGGGAGGAATTATCCCTATCAAGAATAAAACGCCAAATATGATGGCTGCAACTGTAGAGGGCTTTATCTGCACCTTTTTCTTGCTAAAAGTTAAGGTGAGCCCGCTGCAATTCTTATACTCAGGAAGCTCGCTTATATCAGTTTCTCCATAACCTGTCGGCCTTTTTGACAGGATGGTCTTTCCAAGGTAAAAGACGAGGATGGGGAGGGCTATGTTGTACAACAAAGAGATATAGTACCATTTTACCTCGGCAAGGAAGCTTACGACCAGTGGAAGGATGACCAACCCCAGGATAGGCAGGATTATACCAAGCATATGAAGGATAGTTATCGGGCTCTTTAGGTTCTGAGCGTAGTGAAGCATCCTTTCGTATGTCTCTGTCAGGATAACATCGAGGGACTTATCAAGGCTTGCCACCCTTGATTTTTCATCACCTTCATACAATGAGGATTCTATCAAATGGAATGCCTCGATAAATTCAAGGTTCCATTTTCTCCATGTAGACAAGTAAGCTTCAAGAGATTCTTTTATGGTCGAATATTTTTCTGTCTCTACGTCCCATATAATCTTTTTTAAGTCCAGGCTAAGAGGAGCTGCTATATGGTCTGATGCAAACTTAATGGCAAGCTCGAGATTAGAGGTATGCCTCATATAGGTAACGACGTAGAATATGCATAAAACCATCTGGTTAGATGCCTTGAGACGCCAGGTATTTGCAAAAAAGATAGGGAGGTTTCCAAGAGGCTTTATTATCGATACGCTGAGAACAATGAAGAATAAGACAAAGAAAAAAGATTTCAGGAATAATATAGAGAGCAAAGATGAAACAACTACAAAAAAGATAGGAGTGAGCATGGCAAAGGAAGTAGCCCCTGGTGGAGTTATATTAAGGTGGCAGATCTCTATCGATTCCTTTAGCTCTGCTGCCCTGCTCGGGTCAGGATCAATCCTTACCAGCTTTTCTGACAGGTTGCAGAGCTTTTCATAATAGCTGAGATGGCCTGGAAGGTACTCTTCCTTAAATTGAGTATATTCCCTTGTAGGCATGGGCTTTCTTAAGTTTTCCTCAACAACAGGGCCAAACTGCTTCTCAAGCTTTTCCCTGTATCTTGAGACCAGGCTATTCATATCTTCGGTCATAGATGCTTCTTTTTTACACTCCTTTTGAGCCATTCGTTCCATTCAAAGAATATCCTTTTTGAGTCAAGGCTTCCTACCTCGTCCCTCACCGTGTCTGAAATCCTGTGGAACTCGTCATTTGATTGTATGACAAAGGGCGCCTCAAGCAATGAAAGGTCATTTTGCTTTTCTGCGATGTTTACCAAGGCCTCTTTTATCTTGGTTCTGAGAAGGATATTGTCCCAGACAGCATCCCAATTGCCTGCCCATTCCTTTACTGAGCCTGCAATTGATTTTAGTATCTCTGATTCTCCATTTATCATATCCTGAGATGGCTCAAGCTCGTCACTTTTACTGTCATATTTCATCAGATCACAGAAGCCGTTTTCAAGGAGTGGATCCTGGTCCCAATGCTTTCTTACCTCTGTTATCTGAGTTATCCTTCTCCACCTGTGCATGCCATCTGCTGACCTTATCGGATTTGCGACCACAATAATATCTGTCGCCTTAAAGCTTGTCCTTGGGACGTTTAGGTCGTTGACTACCCTGTCAAACACTCCATAGGGAGAATCACCGTGAATGGTTCCTGCGACAACATTTGCAAGAGCGCCAACACGCATGGCTTCATAAAGTGAGCGAGCTTCTGTATTATGCAGCAATATACCCCCGAATCCTCCAATGAATCTTTGGGTCGATATAACTTCAAGATCATATACGTTTTCCGGTTCCTTAAGGTCTATGGTCTCGATCGATCTTACCTTGTCGATGAAGAAATCTCCATGGGCAAAGTTGTATAATTCGTCGCTGCACTTAACCTCTTCTGTAATTTTCCTAAGGTACTCTTTTGAGCAAGATCTTGTTCTTCTTAGATGCCGATATTTTCTTATAAGCTTAATGTGATTTTCCAGCTCTTTTGGATCAAAAGACACTGAATCATCCTTGCTATGTGCAAATGATCTCATTAATATACTCGGCTTTTTATGCGTAAACCCAATATTTTCCAGGAAGCATTCCACGTACTTCCTTTGTTTTATTTCAGCTACAAACAATATCTTTTTTCCATCTTTTCCTGGCGCTCTTTTCCCTATCCTCGTTACGATACCTAAAGATAACAAAGCGAAGGAAACATCCTCAATTAATTTTTTTGAGGTTGAAAAATACCTGATCATATTTCCTGCAGCTACACTTGAGGAAATAGAACCGTCTCCGCTGTACATCCCTTTAAGCAAAGCACATATCTTTCTTTTATTTAACCCATAGACAAATTCAGGGATCCTCTTATAAAAACTGGTCTTTCCACAACCAAGGTATATCAATAAATCCCTTAATGGCTTGGATATGATAAACATTTGAACAGAACTTCCATAACCTGTGATTTTTCTCTGCGAGACATTCAACCCAAATTCTTTTTCGCAGATATATTTTACATCTTCTATAATGCTAGGCTTTGAATTGGTTACCTGGATCTTATCCTTTCCGATATTGCCTTCAGCCAAATAATAACCTATTAACCGCATCACGTTTTCATTGATAGGGAATTTTGCAGGGATGCTGTTTGCAGACCCCTTAGTTATCCTCAAATCTGAAATATTATATTTTATTTTAGCTTCCCCCATGAGTTTTAAAAATGACCCTATAGGGATCCTTGTTTTTTGGGTTGACAACAAATAACGATAAATATCAGCGACCCCGCATATTTTGCTGGCTTTTGCCCATCCAAGGATTTTAATGGCTTTTCTTAGATAGGGTTCTGCATGCTCCAACCTATAATTTTCTTTAAAAATCTTCAAAAGATCTATATGATCTATATCGTTAAAGTTATTAGGCAATTTTGAAGGAATTATTATAGGGTCCCCTGGTTTTAGCTTATCTGTATTTATTGCGGCAATCTTAAAATTAACATGGGTAAAAACACTATGGTCGGGAGTTACTATCACTGATCTTCCAGTCTTTGTTGTAAGTTTGATCAGCCTATTTCTCTTAGGATGCTTTACGAAGCCGGTAATCGGTTTTATTTCCATTGTATTTTGACTAGTTAATGTTGGAAGGTAAACAGACTTTAGATCTAAATTTTCAAGGCTTTTGATAGCGACCCTTTTAGTCAATCCATCCTGGATCACTAATACTTCTTGATCCCCCCTCAATGAACTTCTCACTTCTCCTACTATGAGGCATGAGTCTCCCATACGCAGTGTTGTCCTTATACCTTCTTCTGCTGAGACTTCTGAGGTTGATTTGGTCATCGCTGCTGCAACTTTCATCTGCTGGATGTTATAGCCTAATTTTCTTAGGGATTCTCCTGGAAGCTCCAGGGTATCTTCTATTGTGATTACCCTGAATTTTCTCATTATCTCTGTCAAAATACCGCCTAACAATGAGGTCTTTCCTGCTGATCTTGTGCCTGCTACAAGCATGGTCCTTGAGCCATCAATGATAAAACTTAGGAGCCCTGCTCCCAGTGGATTAAGCATCCTATTATGGATGAACAACGGAAGGGTCCATGGTTTATCCCTGTGCCTTCTGAACGCATAAGCAAGGCCTGAAGGATTTAATGGAGATGAGATGACTGCTACCCTAGACCTTGCATCCGGCAAGATAAGCTCTGCGTCCAAAATCGGATTTGCTTCGTCTAAGGGCCGTCCTGAGATCATCCTTAGCTTTGATGCCCAGGAGTCTGCCTCTGTGACTGTAGGGATGATATTTGTCCTGCAATCACCAAATTCTGCATGGACAAGAAATATGGGAATTTCTCCCATCGGCGAGTTTATAGTGATGTCTTGTATATTTTCATCTTCCAACAAGACTTCGATAAGTCCAAAGCCAACTGTGTATCTAACCAAGATTTTGGTGAGCTCATCTATCTCCTTTTCTTTTAGCCTTATCTTCTTAAAGTCAGCAAGCTCTTCAATAAGGTCATGGCCGATATTGAAAAAAACACTTCGCATCCTTTCTGGGTCTACAAACTCTGAGCGCTTTGGCTTGTGCTCGGTCATAATCTTTCTTGCTGAATCCAATATCTCGTATTGGTCTTCGCTAAGCCTAAATTCAGGAGGGCTTATATGGTAGAGATATTGGATAGTGTCAGGTACCTTGAAGATGGTCACCTCTGTCTCATTGACCATGTAGGAGTCAAGCTCTTCTCCTTCCTCAGGAAACTTAGACATGAGCTTGGTGAAGAGAAAATCAGGCTTGATGAGGGGCTTAAATATCATCCGGTAGAGGTCTCTTGTGCCGACTTTGAATCCTGCAAGGTGCGGCTTTGCCATGGCCAAGATCTGAGTATTTTCAAGCATTCCTGATATGCCTGATAAAAGGTCAATATATTTCTGCTCACAGCGGACGCATCTTGGGTCGGTTGCCTTGTCGCGCTTTATTGTCTCGTCCCTGATTATCCTTCTCAGCTCAACATAAGTGCTGATAGGGTCTGACCTTAGGGTATCTGTTATCAGGTTTCTTATCTCGGTATACCAACCAGTGACGCATTTTGTGCATTGAGGATCATAGACAAAGGCGTTATAGCCCAAGGTCTCCCTCTGCTTTATAATCTTTTTATAGATGACCGCTATTTCCCTTAAAAGGTTGACCTGGGAGAAATCATACTCTATCCTCCTTCTTTGGAAAAAAGCAATCTTAGTTATCGCTCCTACCTCATTAAGAATGTCAACGGTCTTTTGCATGGTGAGGGGATCATCTTCGATAGACGGCATCTTTGTATAAGTCTCGCAATTAATCTGAAGAATTATCTCTTCTCCTTCCCTAAGTATATCGTAGGAAAATGGAGTTTTGTCGAACAATGGCATTGTTTACCTCTTTTTTTATTAGTTAAATATGTGAACTTGCCAACAATAATGGCTTCGACGGTTGCATTAAACAAAACCAACAATAATGATGCAGGCGGTCAAAGCTTCGCTTTGCCCTACGAGGGGAACAGAAAAGCAAGCTTTTCTTAGTTGCGCTCGACCTTTTGTCTCGGCAACTTTCCGACGGAACAACCCTCCCCTCGTTTGCATCATTGTTGGTTTTCGTCTCGCCATATGGTTGGCCTTTGCTGGTTTCTTATTTATCCTCGCTCTTTAATCTCTCCAGCGCTATCTCTATCAGGTGCGACTTGTTCCTGAATCTATTCTTATCCTTGACTTTTTTCTCTATCCAGCTGATCAGCTCTTCGTCAATGGTCGCTGAAACAGGCTTTTTTCCCATCAGGGCTAACTCATATAATATATAGCTTATAATACTTTCTATGATTAAATATATTTTATCATATAACCCCCGCCCTAAATATTTTTATAGGTATAGCTAAATGAAGATAAAGTATGATTGAACGGTTAGGATTATTTTTGTTATTGGTGCTGATATATGGATTAATAAGAATCTTTGCAGTTCCTTTGATAATATCATTCATCATTTACTATTTTATTCGAAAAAAATATTCATCCAGAAAGGTGCGATCATTAATAATTTGCACTTTTATCATTTTTTCATCTATTTTCTGGTCAATATTTCCTTTGGATGATTTTAGTGTATATAAAAAAACGAATCCAAAGCAACTTTCTGACTGTGATGCACCTGAAATAAGCTATAAAGGCTATTGCATGCAAGAATTTGCAATAAAGACAAAAAACCTGTCTGTCTGTTACTTGATCAAAGACGATTTTACGTTTACTCAAATGTGCCTGGAACATTTTAGGAAGAAGGAAGGAAGTATTGATTTTTGTGATAGCATTAATGAATCATGGTATTATAGGGATTTGTGCTATAGCAGCTTTGCTTATGAATTG
This sequence comes from Candidatus Nanoarchaeia archaeon, assembly GCA_035655475.1. Taxonomy (GTDB): domain Archaea; phylum Nanobdellota; class Nanobdellia; order Woesearchaeales; family JACPBV01; genus DASRUK01. Next base: position 5,185 of record DASRUK010000013.1, on the reverse strand, counting down.
AAAAATAAGTCAGTTTGCCAATTAATTAGAAAGGATGATGAAAAGTTGAGATGTGAAAAAAGTTGCTCCAATTGCGTATAGGCTCCTAGCTTAAGATGTATCATCCAATTCCTAAATAAAAAAATCCAAAACCGCAGCCTAGCTGCGGGGTATTTGTCAAAAACTCCAGTATTAATGCAAAGCTTCAGTGAGGAGTTTTTGAGCATGCTCAGAAATTTTCTTCCTATCGAGCACTTTTAGCAAGGAAAATTTCTGGCATTTTAAGCCTCAAACTGGGTTATTAAGCCGTAGCAAGCTACGGGGTATGAGCCCTAGTCTTGAGCAATCAAAAAGCCCTGATCAAAGAAGTCAAGAAATTGAATCCGTCAAATCCTGGCAGTGGCAGTATGTTGAAGATAAACAGAAACATGTTCAGCCTGCCGATAGGCACAAGATAACTAAAATATTTTCTCTTTGAGAGCCTGAAATGAACTATCGCAAGGCAGGCTAGCCATATCAGGAGATTGGTCAACGGGCCTGATAAAGATACCATTGCAGACTGCAAGGCAGGAAGAGGAGTGTGGCTGACTATGCCTCCTACAAAGAAAAGCAATGGGAAGTGCATGAGCTTTAGTACGACAACTATAGCATACCAGAAATATGGCGCCTGGACTGTCGCTTGAGCTCCAAATCCAATGGCCACAAATTTATGGGCAAGCTCATGGAGAACAACTGCCGGGGCTGCAATAATCGCTCCTGCCTTTATACTCTGCCACAATGCAGGCTTATTATAATAGGTTAATGGATCATAGTCTCCTTCTGGCTCTTTTTTGAAAAAATCAGAGAAGATATAACCTATCGCAAAGGTCATCACTACAAGGTCTATGAGTTCCTGGAGAGAAAAAACCATATTATTTCTCTAAAGGTATGATTATCCAGGCGATGATATATGCAAGAATCCCTGAGCCGCCCATCAAGGCGAATAAGGCCCAAAGAAGCCTGACTATGGAAGGATCGACGTTGAAGTATTCTGCAATGCCCCCACATACTCCTGCAATTATCCTTTCTTTTTTGCTCCTGTACAACCTTTTTGCTTTTTTATACATTTGAATCCCCTTATAGTTTTTATTTAGCTTGACAAAGATAAGGTACATGAACGCACCTACCAAGCTGAAGAAGACAATGACTAATATCCATATAAGCTTATCTATTTCCTTTAGGTCGCTTCTTGCACAATCGATAAGCATCCAAAGCCAAAAGATGATGCTAAGAAGCGCTGAAAATATCAAAATGCCCAGTGCAAAGGGAAGTGCAAGCAATAATGTCCTTATCATTGAGGCAATACATCCTCATTTTTTACTGAGTTAAAGGAAGCGTCTGAGAATTCCCATGCTTTTTCTTCCTGCTCGACCCTGTAGAGGAAACCATAGAATTTTTCTACTGCAAATTTTCCTTTGTCTGTCTGAAAAAAGATGGCGTTTCTTCCTTCTATCTGGCCCTGGCCTTTTTCTTCTGCGGATGCTGCCTTAGACAGCCAATCGACCGGGGTATCTATGTAGGTTTCATCGTATTTTAAATCCTTTATCTTTCCTGTTCTTCCTTCACACTTGGAATAGCCAATGCAGTATGCTTCTGCCCTCTTTGCTGAGGCGTTTATATAGATAGTGTTATAGAATTTTCCTTGCTCTTCTATATTCATCTGGGGCAGGACTATCTTTATCAGGCTGCCTTTTACAAAGAATTGACGCTCAAGCTTATTATCTGGGCTCCTGTAGTTATATGAAAAGCTATCGAGGGATTTTACCTTGTCGACCAATTGGAGGAATTGAGCAGGCAGAGGTTTTGTAACATTTGGCTCAGCTACGGTTTGTTCTGGCTGTGCTTCAACAGGAGGTAATTGAACAGGCACAGCTGGCTGTTCTTTTTGGCAACCTATTGCCAAGATAACTATTGCTAGTATCATCAAGAAAACTCTCATAAAATCACCTCTATCTTCCAGCTAGCAAGAAAACTATTTAAATTTTGCCAAATTAGCGCCAGGTATGACTGATCTTGTAGCTTGTTTATCTTCAGGCAAACAAACCTGGGGGCATCTTTCAAAGGTGATATCGGGCGTTGACTGGAACAAGGTCTATCTGATAACCACAGAGGAGTTCAAGAGCGAGTTTAAGAGCCCCAAGGAAGTTCAGCTTGTGGTCATCGATACAAAGAAGACCATCCTTGAGATGGCTGAAGACATAAAAAAAGCACTCTCAGGAAAGGTCTGCGACCTTGAGGTCGGGCTTAACATCATATCCGGCGAAGGAAGAGAGCATATGGCAATGATCTCTGCACTGCTTGGGATGGGAGTCGGAATAAGGCTTGTTGTCCTGACAAAGGAAGGGGTTAAGGTAATTTAAGGTATTTTGCCATTTCCCTGTTTGCTTCCCAAAGATACCTACTAACTGATCTCGGCTTGATTCGGAGCTGTCTTGCTATCTCATTTATTCCCAAATGCTGCATATGTCTAAGGGTAACAATCTTGCGATACCTGGCGTTGATAGAATCAATGGCTGGTCGTATCCTATCTGACAGACCTTCCTCCTTTGAGTCGTAAGGGAAGGGCTCTGATTGCCATGCCTGTGGCCTGCTATTTGCATCCTCTGCATATACCCTCTCTGACCTTCTGATCGCCCGCCATTTATTATACATATCATTAATATCGTTTATTATTGCTCTGGCCAGGTATGCTTGTGGTTTTTTGAGAATGGCGAGCTTTTCCCTAACAGAATTGGACGAAAAAACCTGATGGACAATATCCTCTCCATCAATAACCTGTTGCAGTCCTCTGCCCGTGAGTAAACGAAATTCAGTTATTGAGCCGATCATTTTCTCAAAATCCTCTGACTTGGAATATTGATTTTGATTGCATAAGGTGGAAATAATAGAAGATATTATAAAAAGATAACTCAGTTTTTGGAGACGTAGACCCTATATCCTGCCTCTTTTGCTGTATCCTTGACATTGCCAAAGACCTCCTCCATCTTTTTTGCCAGGGTCTTTCCGCCTTTATTGTGCCTTGCTACGAGCTGAAGAAGGCCTTCTTTTTTCAAGTGGTCTTTTGCTCCCTCTATGATCTTGAAACAAACATCTTTTCCTGCTGTCTGCGGCGGATTAGTAAGGATTGTGTCAAATTTCTCATCTATGTTGGAGTATAGGTCTGACTTTATTATCTGGACGTTTACCTTGTTTAGCCTTGAGTTTTCCTTTGCAATCATCAAGGCTCTTTCGTTTATGTCTGCCATCATAATTTCTGCCTGCGGAAATGCTTTTGCTATACTTATGCCTACAGGGCCATAACCGCAGCCGATGTCCAGGATTTTCCAAGAAGGTTGTATTATGCAGGATTGGATAAGAAGTTCTGTACCTTTATCTATCCGGGATAGAGAGAAAGTGCCTGATGCTGTAATGAAAGAAAGCTTGTTTTGCCTTAGTATCGAGGTTATCTCCTTTTTTCTTAGAGGAGATGTCTGCTTTTCAGAATAGTAATGTTCCATTTAGGGCATTATACCATACAGTTTTAGCAGCAGCCTGTCGACCGACTTGACGATACCCGGGCCAGTGCCTTGGACGATGATGCAGTTATCGTCATATATGACCTTAGGCGTCTCTTCCTGCTGGAGATAGAGAATGGGCTTTTCTGTGCTGTTGCATACAACAATAGGCCTGTTCTGGCAGGCAGATGTCTCATTCTTATCGCAGGCTGCAACTGGCAACTTATTGAAGGCTTTTATTATGCTTTGGTCAAACTCACCTACTGCAAGAGCAACATAGTTAAGGTTTTGGCCTAGAGGGTCAAATGTGATGTATATCGATCTTTCTGCGTCGAACTTAGTCGTATTAAGAGCGCCTTCCACAGGGATATCTTTTACATCATCTGGCCCAAAATGAAGAGGGATGTCGAACTGGTTCTCACCGCCTATCGTCTGTACCTGAGTATACCATAGGCCGTTTGCCAAAACAAAGCTATACCCATTGTAAAGATAGCCTTGCTCGTCTTTTAGTTTGCCTGCAAGATTTAGCTTGTGAAGATCATCTATTGTCTTTGGCTCTTCGTCAGCAAAGAATCTTACGCTGAAGATGACTGCTCCTATCAGTATGATGATGGTTATCGAACCTACCAGTATCCAATCTGATATGGGCTTTCTTTTGTCTTTGAGCTTTTCGTCAGTGCCGCTAAGGTCTACTTCTTCAATTTCCATAATCATTCCATTATCCCAAGCAAAGAATAGAGAATCCTATCCTTGACTCTCAAGATATCATAACTTGAGCTTGCTTCTGCCAGTATACAGTTTCCTTTTGCGGAAATCTGAGTCTGGTTTGACTGCATAAAGTAGATGACTGGAACAGCTGCGGTCGCATTATCGCATGTTATCACAGCGAGATCATAGGCATTTTCTGAGACAAATCCCTGCCTAAGGTAAGTATTAAAATTTTGAAGGGAAAGTGCAAGATTATATTCTGCAAGAGCTATATCCTCTGTATAAAGATCATTTGGGTCTGAGGTTAGGTCAAGCATAGGCTTGTTTCTTATCAGTGCCTGTGCATCAGAACCAAAGCTTATCGACTCAACATCCTGGGGGACATAGTTAAAGACAGCTTCCTTGCCTGCAATCTTTGCAGACCATTGGTCTGCTTTTCTTATGAACTTTATGCCGTTATACTTAACAGGCTGGTTAGTGTTATCTCCATAGATAAACCCGATGACAGAGGTTATCATGATGAATGCCATAAAGAACATAACCACTATCCCCCATCTTGATTGCTTGTTTTTCATGCAAGCGATGGAGTACTTGTTAATATTTAAAGGTTTGTTTCGTTTTTTACCTATCGGGTTATTTTTCGTTTGTTTAGTCAAGCAAAAAAAGGAAGTTTAAATAATGACTTGCCACTAGCCCGTGGATAGAACTGTTAGTTATTATCTGAGGCAATTGATAAATTCACTGAAAATATTGGCTTAGCGTCGATTGCGCAAGTTTGGCATTGATTCTGGCTAACAACTTGAATTGCTCCAAAATAAAGGAAGTAATAATCATCGTTTCTGCCGTTGTCTTCTTGATTGTATGACTCTTCTTAATCTTATTTTGTAGCAGACTAATCTGTGTATAAATTTTTGAGTGACTGTTTACCCTTTCAATGCTGGTCCTGCGCTTGAATTCCTTTACAA
>DASRUK010000012.1:0-13634 GCA_035655475.1 Candidatus Nanoarchaeia archaeon | reverse complement strand
TAGCGACTGAAAGGAGCGGTGACTGGCGGTTCTTGACATGTCAGAAATCGCCTATTGCACCTATTTTGCTCATGCTTTGTCTATGGCACATCAAGCGATTTCTGAGCATGCTCAAGAACACGCCCCGGTTCAGCCCGGCGGTTCTTGACATGTTCAGGGCCATGGCTATCACTAAATTTAAATAGGGATTAGCCAATTTTTAAGCTTGTAGATGGAACTATCGGAGAAGAAAGTTAGGTGTCTGTCTAGAAAAAGAGGGCAGATTTCTTTGGAGTACATGGCAATAGTTGGCCTTACTACTCTTATTGCTATCTCGCTTCTTGCCATATCCACATATTATTCAAACCAGGTAAGAGAGACCATCGATTCAAGTCAGATAGATGCCATAGGAAAACAGATTGTCGACACAGCAGAATCCGTCTACTACTTCGGCCCTCCTTCCAAGACGACCTTGAAGGTGTTTATCCCTAAATCTGTCTACTCTGCCAATATAAGCGCAGGCCAGGTCATCTTTAATGTCAGAAGTAATCATGGGTCTTCAGAATATTTTTACCTCTCGTCTGTCCCTCTTATGGGCAACATTTCTTCATCTTATGGCTTTCATTATGTGTCGGTTGAATCAAAAGAGGGTTATGTATGGATAAACTCCACCTAAACGGCCAGGCAGCCATGGAGTTCCTTTTGCTTGCAGGGCTTCTTCTCCTGGTTTTTGCGGTTATGATGGGCATCTATTCAGAAAAGATGGCATATTCAAATAAGCAAAAGGATATCCTAAGAGGGCAGGATCTTGTCGATAAGGTTCAAAAAGAGATAGCTATCGCATCAAGGGTCCTTGATGGCTATCAAAGGCAGTTCACCCTTCCTTCAAGGCTGGGCAATAAGGAATATACGATAAGGATTATCGGAAAAGAGGTCATAGCAAGCACCGATAAGCAGGACTTTTGGAGGCCCATACCGTCTGTGGTAGGGAATGTGACAAAAGGTCAGAACAATATAAAACGGCAAAATGGCACGGTGTATCTTAACTAAAAAATCGCAGGTATGGGCGCTTGATCTAGCGGTCGCCTTGATTATTTTTGTCAGCGCTATTGTCCTTTTCTACAAATATTCGATAAACTCCATGGATGCAGGTCAGTCAGAAAGGTCAAGCATCCTGCTGGATGCAAAGCTTGCCTCTAGTTATCTTTTGTCAGCAGGCTATCCTGAAAATTGGACAGCATCTGATGTGTCCGTGATTGGTCTTACAGACGGGCAGGGCCGCCTGAGCTATGACAGATTAAGTATGTTTAATTCCATCGCCCTCTCTGATTATACAAGGAGCAGGAGGCTTCTTTCGATAGCTCATGATTATAACGTTTGCTTTGAACAAGGCAACTCGACGATGGTCATAAAAGGTATCGGCTGTGTAGGGATGGCCTACGATGGAAGCGATGTCATAAAGATAACAAGGGTTGTCCATTATAACTCTTCTATCATTAGGATGGTGGTGAAGGTCTGGTGAGAAAAGCGGTCTTCTTCAGCTTAGATGCGCTGATAGCAGCTATCCTCATCATAACCGTAGTCGTCCTCACCCCACTCTTTTACCTCAAGGAGGAAGAAAACCCTCAGAACATATTCTATTCATCAGACGTCATCCAATTGCTGTCTTCGATAAGGATAGATGAGTTAAATAATTCAGGGATAGCACTTTTTAGGCAAAGGGAAAACTTGACAGATGTAAACAAGACTATCCTTGAGCAGATACTTCGCTTCCAGGTTGAGGGAGATGAGGATAAGGCTTCTGAGCTTCTAAACCTGATCCTGTCAGGACTGGTCCCTGACTATTATGGAATGGGGGTTTGGATAGAAGGATTCGGAGAGCCTGTCCTTTCTTCTAACCTGTCTTATTCAGGCCAGCTTATCTCATCAAAGCAGATGGTCTCAGGGATTGAAAGGGGAAGGGCAATAGAAGGTCTTGCTGCAAGAGCATTGCTCACAGATATCAATGAACGCTTTGCTAACGAATACATATTCTTCGGCGGCTATGAGGGAGACGGAAATCTGACCAAGGAATTTAGCCTGCCATCTACCCTATCCTCTGTCGATTCTGCCTACATGGAGATAGATGCAGGTTCCAGTTTCAACCTTTATTTTAACGGCAACTACTCAGGCGCCTATGTTCCGCCAGGTTCTATGGCAGCAGGAAAATGGGATATAAACTCATCTTACCTGCAATACTTTCAGCCCGGAGCAAACTCTATAGTGGTCGGCTTCAATGGTACAAGAAAGTATATTGGAGGAGGTTACATCAGGCTTGGGCACACATCAGCAGAACTCTCGGTGGATAACTCGCAGGATAGGTATACTTTTCCAGGTGTAGATGGTATCATCAATATCTATTCATCTTTGTTTGTACCCGGCGCGCTTGACTCCATGGGCGTTTATCTGCATTATGATAGCAACTATGAGATCTTTTTGGCATTAGGCGGCGAGACAGTCTACAGTTACAATTCTAACGGCGAAAACTCCGTAAACATAACAGACAGCGAGCTGCGGCTCATGTTGAACTATACAGGGATAGGCAAACGAACATTACCCTTAAGGCTTGGCTTAAGGAATGTCTCGCTTGCCTTTGGTGGAAGGTCAGACTCTGTTTTGATTACAGACAGGACAGGCTCTATGGAGGCATGTGATGTGGATACAAATTGCACTTTTGGCATCTGTGACACCTATGCCCCTTGCCATGACAGGAGAGACAGGGTTGCCCAAAATTCAGACAGAACATTCCTAAATGAGATCCTTTCAGTAGAGGGAAACTCTGTTGGCATGATAGGCTATGGAAAAGAGCTAAATCCTGTATGCTCTTTTACTGATATCATTGCAGACAATGCTACTCTACAAGACAGCGTCGATGACTATTACAATGAATGGTGCGGATATACTTGTATATCCTGCGGGATAGCTGCTGCAACCCAGATTCTTACCGATAATAAGTTGCTTTATGGTACAACAGTCAAGCAAGCACAGGATACCTCTCAGGTCCATCTTGGGGATACAGGCAGCGTTTCTACAACAAAAAGCTTGGAGATAGAGGTAAATCATTCGAATTTCATCAAGGCTGCTCTGACCATTTTTGGCAAGGGCGTTGACATAACATTTGGATACAAGGATTGCGTTTTTTTTAACGACCATTACTTAGGCAGGATGTGCATACCCAGTGATGACGGCAGCTCAGGCTGGCACACCTGCTCTTATCCTATCAATCAGGAATGGCTGCCCACATCTAATGCCTCGATAGGACAATGGGTGACTACTTCAAAAGAGGATTTTGAAGCCTGCTCGCTCACAAGGATAGATCTCGATAATGCGCCGGGGGATGCAGTGATGAACACCTCGCAGCTTGCTGGGCAGCAAGGCTTGTTTTCTGACAATTTTGACGATGGCAATTCAAACGGCTGGTCAGAGTCAGGAGGCAACTGGGCAGTCAGGGACCAGAATGGGTATACTTGGCAGGTAGGAGAGAATGGTATCTATCGCCAAAGGCAGACTGCATATAACTCAAGGTCTATAGCTGGAAATCAATCATGGCAGGATTATATAGTTGAAGCAAAGGTAAGGATAAATGACGCAGACCCTATGGGAATCTACTTTAGGTATAACTCAACCCACTTCTATAGGTTTGAGTTTGCAGACGGTTATCCTTATTATGGGTTTAGATTATATAGGTATACTCCTTCAGGATACACACTCCTAGGATATGATTATAGCTTTAATCCCGGCAGAGGCGTGTGGTACAAGATGAAAGCAAAGGTCGAAGGAACAAGCATCAAATGTTATTTTGACAGAGGGAGCGGCTATGAGCTGATTTTTGACACAAGTGACTCGTCAGGCATAACCGCAGGAAAGATTGGTATCTATAGCAGTTATTCTGTGAATGCAGATTTTGATAATATTAATGTATCAAGTTTAAGCCTATCAGAAAGCTATGTCCTTTCTCAGGTATTAGACGCAGGCCGTATTGCAGGTTGGGAAGGCCTAAGCTGGACGCAAGCTCTTTTGAACAATACCAATCTAAGTATAGATATACGGTCAGGAAACACAGCAGTACCTGATTCATCATGGGATAACTTTTATTTTCAAGAAGAGCCTTACTCTCAAGAGACACCTCATAATACAACAGTGCAGGTTAAAAGCGATATCTCTCAATCATCCAGTCGTTATATCCAGTGGAGGGCAAAACTTACATCCTCTCAGCAGAACCTTACCCCTGCTCTGCAGGATGTATCGGTAAATTACTCTGTGGATACAAAGACAAATTTTGTTACAATAACTGGCGGGACAAGTTCAGGATGCTTTGAGACCTCGGGTGACAATGACGATTGGGACCTAAAGGATGTTACGTTAAAAGTCTGGGAATCCCCTAGCAATACAAGCAAGCAGTCTTATGCCTCCCCTTCTCAAGTAAATCTTGACGATGGCGCTGAGTCTGCTACAACTGTTTTTGATACAGGAGTGGCAAAAGAAGAGATAAAGTCTGCATATCTTGCAATGGAAGCTTATGGAGTTGCTCCTTCATATTATGACTGTGTTTATGTGAATGGCCATTACATAGGAAGGCTTGATTATCCTGAGACATCCGGCTCTTCTGTATGGGAAAACATAACTCTTGAGATTCCCACCCTTGCTTTCGATTCAGCCTTTTCAGTAAGGATAACCTCAGGAAACACCTATGGCTGTGATCAAAAAAGCGGCGATAATGACGCATGGTCGTATAGGAATCTCAATCTGACACTAAGATGGAATAACGAGACTTCTGGATATAACAGGTTCATGTCCATGCTAGTGATGAGCGACGGGGAGGCAAATACCAAGATAGGCCATACTAGCGCATATAATGCTACTGGTGCAGGAATCGAAGCAGTGGAGAAAGCATGTGAAGCCTTTGAGGATTATGGCATCAGGATATATTCGGTTACTTTCGGATCTGGAGGCGATGAGGAATTGATGGAAGATATCGCTTGCTGTGACGATTGCAGCCATCATTACAGTGCAAACAATGCTGAAGAGTTACTTGAGATATACAAAGAGATTGCCCAGGAGATAGTGAAGCTGCAGTATGAAGCTCAGATAGTTAATGTTACAGGTAATATTTCTACTGTCCTTTTCCCTGATTCTTATATCGATTACACCTACACAAAAGATAGCGGTCCTCAAGTTTACAACAGGATTCCAATAACCTTGGAGACAGCAAGGATGGACAACAACATCACAGAAGGCTCCTTTTACATACCTCAGAACACTATTGTAAGCGATGCTAAGATAACCTCTTATTCAAGTGACAGGTGGACAGACAAGGCTTTGATAAATCAGGCAGGCTCATGGACAGCCTTCTATAATCTTTCAGAGTTTGGTTACACTTACCACCCTCTTGGCGACCCTTATATCATAAATATTCCAGTAGAACTTATCTCTCAAGGCACAAATCAGGTGAGGATATCAACAGGCATCAATCCATATAACTCGACAGGAGGCTCTCCTGATGACAGGGTTATCTATACAGTCGAGGCAGACCTTGATGTTAACTACACAGGTATTTTTGAGACAGCGCAAGGATGTATCTGGACTCTGGCATTTGAAGATGATTCAGAGGTACAGATGCCTATCCCGGATAGTTATGAAGGTTCAAACAGCTGCGTCTTTGACAACAGCACAGATTGCTCTGAATTTTCAGATGATGCGATAAACAATGCACTATGCTATCTTTTCAGGCAGCTTGACTTCGATGACAATGGGAAGCTCTTCGTCAAGTTTGGGCCGCATGACTTGGCCACAGAGACCTACTCTGTGGGAAAAAAGATTCCCTATATGTGGGGTCCGACGATGGTAGAAGTAAGGATATGGAAATGAGAAAGCATAGCATGATGCGGTCAAGGAAAAGCATGTATTTCACTGTCGTGACCATTGCATTCCTATTCATATTCACCTTTGTCTTCCTTGCTCAAAACTACAGGCAGCTGGGAGAGAAGATGGGGGTTGTGGAGATGAGGGTTCTTTCCATGAACGATTTTGTCAAGGATATTGAGAGGGACTCAGAAAGGGGGCTGTATATCTCATCATATAGGGCATTGCTCGCACTTGAAGAATACATCATAACTAATGGGACCTTTCTCTCAGATGTTGAAAACAGTTTTAGGGAAGCGATTTTCAATGGCACTGTCCAAAACCAAAGTTCCTACTTCATGTCAGAGTCGACATTGCCTTTATGGATAGAAAAGATAGAAGATGAGGCGGCAAACTTCAATATAGGTCTTGAGATTACCCCTGGAAATCTTACGGTTTATCAAAAGGATCCATGGCATGTCAGGATAGGAGCTAACTTTTCCTTTGCACTCAACGATACAAGCGCTATAGCCTCCTGGCAAAGGGATACTTATATAGAAGCTTCACTAAGCCTTATCGGCTTTGAGGATCCTCTCTACATCATTTACAGTTACGGCAGGATATCCAATAATCTCAATGCCACCCCTTATGAAAATAATTTTACCTATGACTCTGGGGGGCAGATAAAGGTAAGCAACTTGCTGGACCATCTTAACCATTCATATTACAGTGCAAATCCTGCAGCCCCCAGCTTTTTGATGAGGCTAAAAAATGATCTGGGCCCATCTCCTTATGGCATAGAGAGCATGGTTGATCTATTGAAGTTAAGCAAACAGGGGCTCAATATTGATGAAGATAGCAGTATAATAGACTACTATTACTGGCAGGGTTCATCCAATGGTGATTATAGAGTAAATCAGACTCCAAGTTGGTTCAAGATAGACTATGCGCATCTGCAAAAGTACAATGCATCATCGATTTCTTGCCAGATAGGCTCTCCAGGGTGTAATATTTAGGAAAATCTATAATATACTAAATAGTATACTAGTTTCTAAAATAAAAACATTTATATATGAGTTGCTCTAATTGTAATCTACATTAGGCTAAAAACATCCTACTTAGCCAAAAAAACAAAAGAGGTGAAAATAATGAGAAAAGGACAAGCAGCCATGGAGTTCTTGATGACTTATGGTTGGGCAATCTTGGTCGTCCTCATAGCGATTGGTGCCTTGGCATATTTCGGAGTATTAAATCCGGAGAAATTCCTGCCGGAAAAATGTGTGATTTCAGCTGGCTCAGGCATCTGGTGCGACGATTTTAGTATAGACAGCTCTTCCCAGGTTAGATTAAATCTTAAGAATATCCTGACTGATGATATGAGTTCTGTTGCAGTCACCTTGAACAATACTGCAGGAGGAGGCACAGGTATCTGTACAGTTTCAGGCCAGACTATTTCAGCAGACGCCACTACAGCAGTGACTTTAACATGCAGCCCAGCATTATCTGAGAAGATAAAGGCAGACTTAAAGCTTGATTACACTGTAAGTTCATTTGCCAAGACAACAACAGGAACAATAACAGGAAGGGTTCCATAATTAATTTTTTTTATTTATTTTTAAAATGTATCTAAGAAAAAGAGTGATAGGTGACTTGTATCTTGCTTCTTCACTATTGTTCATAACGCTTGCCTTCTTATATTTTGGTTTTACGAACAATGGCCTGCCGTTTCTTATTATCGGCCTTGCCCTTGCCGGTTTTGGCATAAAGACAAAGCATACCCTGATAAAACAGGAGAAGAAAGCCAGGAAAAAGATATAGCTTTATTGCTCAAACTAAAGTACATACCCCGCAGCTGGGCTGGCGATATCTCAGTTTGAGGCTTAAAATGTCAGAAATTTTCCTTTCTAAAAGTGCCCGATAGGAAGAAAATTTCTGAGCATGCTCAAAAACTCCTCACTGAAGCTTTGCATTAATACTGGAGTTTTTGACAAATACCATGCAGGATTTTTTATTCTTTTTTTTCTCTTTCTTTAAACCTTTCAGCATGCTCTATGCTGCAGAACCTGTAGATCTCAGAGTCTATCCTTTGCTCGACAAAGTTGTCCATCAGTACACTGCCGCAGTACCTGCACTTTGCCCCTTGGCCGTCCTCGGTTGCCCCTTCCATAAAACCTTGTTCCACAGGGCTTATATGGTCATCTTCCATAAGTTCATCCCTTTCTTGAGCATTATATATGTCTTCATCTTTGTCCCCCTCGCTTGTGTTGTCATCCATCTTCCCACCTCCAGGTTAAATGTTGTTCAAGATAATCGGCAATTCATCCCCTGCACCAAACAGCAAGTGGTTTTTGATGCTAGAAAATTCCACCTAACGGTTTTGAGCACACAGAATTGACTTGACCTCCAATTATAGATCAGTAGAATTCTGTTGTTTAAAAATTATTGGAAAAAACCCAGCAACAAGGGTATCCTATATTACTATACACATAACTTTTTGGCAAATAATATAAACTCAAAAAACATCCCTTATCTTATGGATGAATTCAATAACCTAAAGAAAAAGCGAAAAGAGCTGGATATCGATGATTCAGATATACCTATTCATGAGAAATATGTAAAGGAAGAAGATATTAAACGGATGAAAAAGAAGCGCAAAGACTAAAAGTCTGCATCCTGATCAAGGCCGATTCCCCCGCCAGCAGCGCATCTCTGGCAAAGCATGCCTTCCATGCTAAACCCTGAGCTCTTGATAACCCGAAATACCTTGCCGCAGTTTGGGCATTTGACAGTAACTTCTTCAAAACCAACATCGACACTTGCTTTCGCAGGCTTTAGCTTTTCTACCTTTTTTTTGCTAGCTGGTTTGGCTTTTGTTTTCTTTTTCATTTTATTGGCTTAAACAAATCTATTATTTAAAGTTTACTCATCAATTTTTCGCATATTTTCCACTTCCAGAGCAAGCCTCTTGACTCTTCGCGCAGCTTCCTCCCCTACCTCCTTCCTAAACCTTTCAACCGTCTTCTCGACAGAAATGACCCTATTAATCTCAATCAAGTTGTCAGCATGTGTAATTATCTTTTCTTCCTTTGTTACAGGCACATAGTCCTTAAGTGGGAGATCTATCTTCTGCTGGATTATATCTTCTTTTGAGATTCCCGCCCCAAGATGCCTTTCAGCGACAGAAGCATACTCAGGAAGCCCTTCAGAAAGCAGTATATCTCTGCCAGCAATCCCATGCTTGACAGTTTCCTTTGCCTTAAACCTGCCTATATCATGGAGAAGTGCAGCACCCTCGATAAACTCAACATCCACTCCAGGGACATCCTTTGCTATCTCAACAGCAAGCTTTGCAACAGCCCGTGTATGTGCAAGTATAGCTTTAAAGCTCTCTTCACTGTTCGCATATTTCTTCAACAGCTCGATAGCTTTCCTCTTGCTTACAATCTTCATAAATATGACAGGGCAGGCAGATAGCCACAGCCTGCCCCATTATGATGAGGGTTTTTACACCCTTCCTCACCTCTTTTTTCCTGTAGCAAGGAATATGAATGGCTCCCTATATTGTGGGGGTGGTAGAAAGAGAGGTTATCATAGGGAGCCAATTGAATATTATTTTTCGATCATATAGGGGTCTTTTCTTAGCTCTTTCAGCCACATAAGTCCTATTCTTATCATCTCTTTGTTGAACTTGTCGCTCAGTCTGTATGTTTTTTTGTACAAATCATAATCTATTATCCCCATGCTCTTCATGGGCGTAAGTATCCTGTCGTAAAACTGCCTTTTGTTGTATGATATCTTTACCCTCTTTCCGCGATACGGCTCTTCCTGGATCTTGTCGGTCACAAGCTTTCCTTCATGAAGCTGTGTCGCAAAAAAGCTCATCTCAGTCTTTGTTATCTCGCTGTTCTTCTCCTTTATCATGTCCACAAGGAGCCTGGCCACTATGACCTGCTGCTTTGTTGCAAACACTACTTCATACACGTCTTCCGGCAGGTTAAACCGGTCAAACAATACTACCATTCGATAAATAATTTGTTTACTAGTATATAAACATTTCTATTTTAGAAACTAGTATACTATTTCGTATATTAATCAAAGAATCCTTTTATCTTCTCAAGATACAGCTTGCTTATCTTTACTTTATGGTCTGGAGGGAAGCACTTGTAGTACTGCTCCCAGCTGTATCTCTCGTCTAAAAAAGCTATGACTCCTCTGTCCGTTTCGCTTCTTATGCATCTTCCTGCATTCTGCATTATCATTATCATCGCAGGGATAAGATAGGCGTATTCCCATCCTTTCCCATACTTTGCATCATAGTAGTCGATGAGCTCTCTTACCTCAAGCGAAGGCTTCTCAAGAGGCAGACCGACCACAACAACGCATTTGAGAAAATCTCCGGGTAAATCTACCCCTTCACCAAAAGAGCCAGAGGTAACTGCAAGAAGGCAGGCTCCTTTATCTTTGCGCTTCTTGAATTCATTGAGCATCTCGTTCTTCTCTTCCTTAGTGAGCCTTGGCTTCTCTACCATTATCTCTTTGTTGCACTTAAGAAAAGCATACACCTTATCCCGAAGGTCATAGCTTGGAAAAAACACCATGCTGTTGCCAGGTACCAGATTCACTATATTGGAGCAGACAGCTGCAATCTTCTCAAACTCACCAGCACCTCTCTTGCTGTATCGTGTAGTTGTCTCAGGGATTATCAGGCTGAGCCTGTTGTTCGATGGAAACGGGCTCTTAAACACCATTTCCCTGGCATTTTCAAAGCCCAGTATATCCTTATACATGTAAGTTGGAGTAAGTGTTCCGCTCATGCATATCACAGAGCGTGCATTGTCAACAACTTCCTTTGAAATAAACGAAGGATCAAGGCACTTATAGATAAGGTTTGCCACATCTCCTTTCCTTTGAAGGATACGTGCAAAGCCTCTGTCTTCACCTGACCATTTATCAAGAAACACAGCGATGGATGCGATATAGCTCTTCTTCTGTTTCTCTCTTACCTCATCTCCGATAAGTGCAAACTCGCCCGCCAAGTCATCATAGTTAGGAAGAGCCATAAACTCCTTCTTTGTGATTAGCTTTTCATCCTTGAATTCCTCTATGGTCAAAGTCAGCTTTTCAAGGAAGTTATTCATTCCCTGTAGCTTGTCCATAGCCTCAAAATGCCCAAACTTGCCTGCTTCTTTTATCGCCCGTTTCAGCATGACAGTTGAAAGGTTCTGGCTCATAAGCTCTCTGCATCTTCTGGGAAGGTTATGCGCCTCATCGACTATCACGATAGAAGTCTCAAGCTCCTTCTCTGTCTTGTTCATAAAGCTGCGCCGTATCTCAGGATTGAAAATACAGTAATAGTCAGCAACGATGACCTTTGCCTCTTTTGCAAGAAGCAGGCTCATCTCATATGGGCAAAGCTTTTCCTTTGAAGCGATCGAAACAACCTCTTCAACATGCATAGGGCTCAAGTGCTTTAGCTCTTCAAGTATAGATAGCGCCTTTAATGTAGGGCGGCCAGAGGTATTCTTTGTATTGATATAGAACTCGCACATCTTATCATCTCTCATCTTTTTGCAGTAATCCCTAAATTCAGAAGAATAGAGATTCTCCACTTCACCAAGAGCGCACATATGCTGCTTGCCGATGATATCAGCACAGACAACAGATACACCATGCTTTTTCTTTATATCGCGAAGGGTATTTATCGCAAGCACATGCTGTGTATGCCTTGAGGTCAAGAAGAATATTGTCAGCCCTTTCTTCATAGCAACAGACAGTGCGGGTCCAAGCGAAGCGACAGTCTTCCCAAGGCCCGTTGGCGCATGTATCAGCGCATTCTCTCCATTCTCTATGCACTCCATGACCTCTTTTATCATGTCGCTTTGTATCTCTCTTACTTCAGGATACGGAAACAGTATCTCCTCTTTATCTATCATAACTAAAACGAAAAATGCCTGATTATTTATATGTTTAGAAAATAAAAGATTGGTGAGCCGATTAGTTATTCTCAAAGCCAGCAATAATGGCTTCGACGGTTTTGTTTGCGCAAAACCTCCGAGCAACGGAAAACTGCGGTTTTCCTAGTTCCGCTCGTTTCACTCGGGAAACCACCCCGTAGGGCCGTCCCCCGTTTCGGCTCGTCATTGTTGGCTTCGCTCAAGGGAATTTTATAGTCTAAAATCCCACTTTTACCAAATAATTCACCGCTAACCTAGGAATCATTAACTTATTTTATCGACGGTTACCAAAACATTTATATATAATTCATAGTAACTAGTAGAATATACCTATTGTAATAGACATGTTGGGGGGATTAATATCGCAAACAACAAGATATTCAGCGTTTTTTTCAGAGAAAAGCCAGCCATGATGTTGGTCAACCTTAAGAATTCCAAAGACGAAGTTTACGCATCAAGCCTTGCAAAGCAGATCGATTGCACATATTCTCACGTTGTAAAGATACTCCAGGAGATGGAGAAGTCAGGCCTGATAAACTTTGAAAGGCAGGGAAGGCTAAAGCTTCTTACCTTGACAAAGAAAGGCCAGGAAGTAGCAGACCATATTGATAATATCAGGCTTTCCCTATAGGAAAACCAGGTTTGTTTATTCTTGTATTAACTGCTAACCTATGGTTCCTGTTAGTTACTTTTCCCCTACAAAGTGGGGGAAAATTGCATCCGCAAAGTTAAACTTAAGTTTCCAATCAATCCGACCGCAGGGAGACTATCAGAGACTATCGTTTAGGGAATTCTCTCCAATCCAGCGAACAAAGTGAGCCTTCAAGGAAATACCTCAAGGGCAAGAAGTGTGTTTATCAAATGAGGCAAAGCCGATACATCAAAACAAAGTATCAAGGGGTAAGAAAACTCATATACTTTTTAATTCTCTTTTTATATTTGGATGATATTGCTCGATTAGCTTAATTACTTTCTCAAATTCTTCATCAGAGAGTTTAGTAATAGTACAGCGATTTGTTCCTAATCGAAAGGGTTCTGCATTATATAATTTATTTTTATTTATTATATCTATCGATATTTTAATGGGACTAAATTCAATGACTTTTTTTAGAGTCACTGAATCACTATCTAACTTTTTTGAATAATGTTCTTCATTGGTTACAATAGCAATTGCTGAAATTCTTGGGAGGGGAGTAAACTTAATTTTGCCTTTGATATTAGAAGAGAGGTAGCTACTATGTCCGATAATAATATCTCCCTTTTTAAGACCTTTCCAATATAACTGGTTTTTAGTAAATGTTGCAAAATCCTGTTTATGGTTTAATGGAAAATTGTCCCAATCTGTATGCTGATTATTGTATTTCCATTCCTGTCTATTAGCTTTGATATAATAATTTGCCATTTTACTGATTGTAGGTATATCTACTATTTAAAGCTTTTCTTGTTCTTACTAATTTCAACTAAGTTCAACTTGAAATCAAAGAATTTATATATGTTCTTTCAGGTTTGATAATCTCAATCAATCCTTTTTCTTTCAATTCTGCTGAGCCTCTCGATACAATATTAAAATAAGTGTTGCTATTTTTTCCATAAATCCCAACTTTGACACTTCTTCACTATTTTGAGTGGAAAATAGAGTTTGACAGTTGCGATTAAACTTCTTTTTTTCGACTGATTTTCGGTCAAAACTGGTTGTTTTCACCTGAAATCAAGGCGTTTTTAGCTTCTTTTTGATCCTACTACCTGACTTTCGGAGCTAAAACTGAAAAAAGCAGTCAAACTGTCAAATTCATCTGGCTAATAAACGCTAAAAAACGCCTT
>DASRUK010000011.1:0-11091 GCA_035655475.1 Candidatus Nanoarchaeia archaeon | reverse complement strand
GGGAGACCTAGCCCACAAACTTTTAGACAGACTTCAATGCCATGTCAATAGCATTAAAGACTAGATTGCTATCAAAGTTATGTAACAGGATGCTTCTTCTGTAGTCCTCTAACTTATACATAAAGTAGATAACATCCTTTTCAGTAAGATTTTCACTATAATCTCCAAATCCTGCTTCCTTAAGAAAAAAAGCGTTTATTGCCTGCTCAAAATGTCCTTCAAGAGGCAGGGCAAGATAAGGTTTCTTTAAGTACAACGCTTCAGACATTAAGGTATAGCCTGCAGAAGCGATGATAGCTCTACAGCTGGCAAGGTCAGATAGAAAACTATCTCTCTTTCTGAAGGTAAGGTTCTTCTTCCTTTTTTCCTGATTATACCCATATATGACAAATTGTTGTTTTATGCCCGACAATACTTTGAGGATAGGGCTGTTCTTTTTGGTGAGATAGACTAGGATCTTGCCGCTATTCCTTGTCTTTAAGTCTATTATCTCTTTCCGGATGACCGGCGGGACTATTACAGTCCTTGATTCATATCTTTTCTTGACAGGCAAATGTACAAAATCTGTTATTATAAAGTACTTTACCCCCCTTGTGATTGTTTTGATTACTTCCTTAGCTAGGAGATAGTCAGGATAATATCTCTTAGGTACCTTGAGATGGCAATTGCAGATTCTATGTTGGTTGTCAAATGAGATTAAAGGTAGGCTGTACCATCTTGAGAGTGCTGGAACTATTGCTTCCATATCAGTGATACAGACGTCTGGCCTAAATCCCTTCACCAATCTGTCAAATTCTTTTAGTCTCTTTAGGTTGCGGGTAAAATGCCTTAAGTTATAGGTAAGGGTTCTTCTCTTTTCAAGAACATTGCCCTTGAAGATTAGATGTAGGCCTTTAGCTTTGAACAGGTCATATTTGCCTTTCAGTGCTGTATAAGCTTGTCCGTATGTGATTATCTTTACCTTATGACCCTTCTTTATCAGATGATCTGCGATTGCTATAGCTCTTGAAGAATGGCCCAAACCTTCTCCACAGACTCCATAAAGGATATTCATAATACTATTTTGGTATAATCTGTATATAAAACAATCGCTGAAATGCTCAGAAATTGCTTGATGTGTCATAGACAAAGCATGAGCAAAGTATGTGCCATAGGCGATTTCTGACATGTCAAGAACCGCCGGGTGAAAGCCCGGGGGCGTGTTTCTTGAGCATGAACTGAGAAATTTGAGAAGCAAATTTCTGGTTTGTCAGAAAGCAAAGCTTTCCGACACTCAGAAATCGCTGGCTTACTCTGGGTTAAAACGCCAGCGTGTGCGCCAATAGCGATTTCTGACATGTTAACCTGCCCCAAAGATAACATTTTTAAACGGAAAAATAACTACTAGTATCCCATGCCGGATAAATTTTTAACAAGGTCTCTCAACTGTTTCCTTTCGACTTCGCAGAGGGCTTATTTGATGACAAAGAAGATTCTAGATAAAGCCCACGACTCTGTCCCTTATGTCTACCAGGAGATCGAGAGGGTGATAAGGTCTCAGTTGGTTATTCCTGAGAAAGGTGAAGAGCTTTTGCAAAGCCCAAATGTAGGCTCATTTTCCGATGTCATCGCAAAAAATCTTGCAAAAAAACTTCCTAACATGTCAGGAAAACAGGTAGATAAGATGATCAACGAAAAATCTTCAAAATCATTCCTGGACATGCTTGCAAGAGGCCTGACCAATGCTGAAGCAGAAAAAGAATATACTAAGGTGAGCAAGAAAAAGATGTTCAAGACAGTGATGATAGCAAATAGGGGAGAGATAGCCTTAAGGGTGTTTAGAGCATGTATGGAGCTGGGCATAGAAACAGCGATTGTCTACACAAAGCAGGACAAGGACACTCTTGCCGTAAGGTTTGCAAATAAGAAGTACTATATCGGCAGCAAGACTTCTGACTACCTCAATTATAAGAAGATAGTAAAGAAGGCAAAAAAAGCAGGTGCTGATGCTATCCATCCAGGTTATGGCTTTCTTTCTGAAAATGTTGACTTTGCAGATCTTTGTGAAAAAAAGAAGATTAAGTTTATCGGCCCCACCTCCAACGCCATACGCCTTATGGGCAATAAAGATATGGCAAAACAGACCATAATCAAGCTTGATATACCTACCATCGAAGGGACCAAGGCGTTGAAGGATGAAAAAGAGGCGATTGAGTCTGCTGGAAGGATAGGATATCCGGTGATATTGAAGGCTGTCTCTGGCGGAGGCGGCAAAGGTATGAGGATAGTAAAGGAGGCAAAGGATATTCCCGCAGGTTTTAAGAGCGCTCAGTCTGAGGCAGAGGCTTCGTTTGGTAGTGGCGCCATGTATATGGAAAAATATCTTGAAGAGCCGCGCCACGTCGAGTTCCAGATATTGATAGATGATTATGGTAATGCAGTCCACCTTGGCGAGAGAGAATGCAGCATCCAAAGGAGGCACCAAAAGCTTATCGAAGAGTCGCCCTCTCCTTACCTTGATGAAAGATTAAGGGCAAAGATTGGCGAAGCAGCAATCAAGATAGTAAAAACTGTCAAGTATCATGGTGCCGGCACTGTTGAATTTTTGATTGATAAAAACAAGAACTTCTATTTCATGGAGATGAACACAAGGATTCAGGTCGAGCATGGTATTACTGAGATGGTCACCGGTGTAGATCTCATCAAGGAGCAGATAAAGATAGCAGCAGGAGCAAAGCTTGCATTCAAGCAGGATGACATTAAGATAGACGGCTGTGCCATTGAATGCAGGATAAACGCAGAATCTCCATCTGAGGATTTCTGCCCTCAGGCAGGCACTATCGTTAATTATCTTCCGCCAGGCGGGCCAGGTATAAGAGTCTGTTCTTCGTGTTATTCAGGCCATGTTGTAAGTCCTCACTTTGATTCGCTCATTGCAAAGCTTATGTGCAAGGGAACAAACCGCCAGGAAGCTATAGCAAAGATGAATAGGGCTCTGGAGGAATTTATCATTGAAGGTATATCTACAACAATCCCTTTTCATAAAAAGGTGTTGAGTTCAAAGGGATTTATGGAAGGTGATACCACTACCAATTTCATTGACAAGTACCATGTAGTCGAACAGTTAAAGAAGGAAAAACCAAAGAAGACTGGACTTTCAAAAAAAGAGAAGATGCTTATCATCTCTACCGCTGTCTCGAAATATCTTGAAAAGGGGCCTCTGCATACCAAGCAGTCTGCATGGAAGATGGCTGCAAAGCAGGAATTAATGCATAATGAAAGGCTATAAGGTAAGGTATTTCGAAAAGTTGGACTCTACCAATAAAAAAGCGATTTCTTATCCAGTAGGCTCAGTGATAGTTGCAAAGGAGCAAAGTGGTGGCAAAGGCCGCTTCAGGCGTAAGTGGTGCTCGTCAAGAGGAGGCATCTATATGTCAATAGTTACTGATGCTTATTCGCCAAACTACCTTACATTGATTGCAGCCATTGCAGTAAACCGGTCTATTGAGGATGCCTGTGGGATAAAGACAATGATTAAATGGCCAAATGACCTGTTGTTCAAAAAGAAGAAGATCTCAGGGATCCTGACGGTTATCTCGCAAGGTAAAGCTGTGGTAGGTATAGGGATAAATACCAACAACGCTCTGCCTGGCTCCTTGTATGGCAAAGCTGGTTCGCTGCAGCAATTTACAGGCAGTAAAATAGATAATAGGCTGATTATAAACAATATCATAAGCTGCCTTGACCATCATATCGGATGGTTAAAAGATAAGAGATATGATAAGATACTTAGCGAATGGAAAAATCGCTCGTTTATTGGGCATAAGATAATAGTAAAGACGCTAAAAAAGACTGTCAAAGGCACTGCTTATGACATCGATGAGGATTGCTTCCTGATTGTTAAAGATAACAAAGGAAAAAAAGAAAGGATCATTGAAGGGGACATCACTATAGTATATCCCTGACTTCATCAGGTATTCGTACAGGATTCATTTCTTTATCGATAAAAACATTGACAGTGTATGCTTCGGCAAGGATCTCCTTGTCCCGCAATACCTTGTAGGCAAACTTTATGCTTGAGTTCCCTACATGTTCGACACTTGTCTGTACATTGATAACATCATCATACCTTGCAGGCTTTTTATAGTTGACCTTGACTTCCACGACAGGTGCAAAGAAACCTTTCTTTTCCAGGCCTGCATAACTAATCCCTTTTTCCCTGAGTATCTCGGTCCTGCCAGCCTCAAACCAATCGAGGTACCTGGCATAGTATACTACGCCAAAATGGTCGGTGTCTGAATACCTCACCCTATGGATGGTTATGTTTTCCATTAACCCAGAAGAAAGCCGCTGAAGTATATATTTTTTGCCAAAATTACCAATTTATTTTCAATAATCTTTATAAATTGACGGACATTAACAGATTTGAGGATGGGGTTTTTAGACAACACGCCATTGTTAAAAAGGATATTCGAGCTTGGCTACACTATGTTTTTGATCATTCTTTTGTCAACATTGGTTGGCCTGATACTAGCGTTCCCCGTCATGTGGCTTTGGAATTTTATTTTCAAAAATTTCCCGCAATTGAGGATAAATGTTTTTCAGGCATGGGCGCTCAACGTCCTAGCAGGGATATTGTTTGGCAAGACAGGTGAAAAAGGAAAATGAATATCGATGAGATGGAAGAGATGGCCTATCTGCTTGAGTCTGACAACCTGCTTGAGCTTAATAGGAAGATTTCTAGCCATCTGAGGAAAAGAGGGATAAAGATAAGAGAATATAAGTGGAATGAGTTAGAAGCATCTTAATTTGTCAAAAACCACCAGTCACCGCTCCTTTCAGTCGCTATAGACTGGTGGCATGACGGTTAAGTGGTTTTTGACGCTTGAAACACTAAAAAATCCATAGGATTTTTGGTGCACCAAAAATTTGCAATGGTAAATTTTTTAGTGTTCTACCAGATAGTGGTTTTTGAGCACAATTCACTCCACCAGTCAAATAGACTGGTGGAATTTCATTGTTTCAAGGTTTATTCAATAACTAAAAGCAGATCTCCTTTATTGACTGTGTCGTCTTTTTTGGCCTTGATATCCTTGACCTTGCCGTCAAATGGCGCTGTGATGTTGTTTTCCATCTTCATTGCCATAAGAGACATCAATTTATCGCCTTGTTTTACCTCATCTCCCACCTTTACGTCGACAGAAAAAACAACACCTGGAAGTGGTGCGGTTATCGCATTCTTCTCTTTCTTGTTTACCCTTTCCTCTATCTTGTCAAACAGCTCTTTATTGACATCAGATTTAGTTTCGACCTCAAACGCTTCCCCGCCGAAATGGACCTTAAGTTTGCCTGTCTCTATCTCTTCGATCTTTACTATGTATTCCTTGCCGTCGATATTTATTTTTAGCTCCTGCATTTGTCAAAAACCGCTTTGCAATTGATAACACTTATTTTTTACTTTCATTGTGAACTGCCAAGTGGTTTTTGATGCTCAGAATTCCGCGAGTGAGGCGGTGTTTGAGCACACAGAATTCCACTCGACCACCAATCCTAGATTGGTGGAATTCTGTTGTTACAGTGGGATATTTCCGTGCTTTTTTGAAGGCCGTTTGTCTCGCTTGGATGCAAGCATCTCGATAGCCCTTATTAAAGCCCCCCTGGTATCTTTTGGCAGGATGATCTTATCGACCTTACCTTCACTTGCTGCAACATATGGATTTAGGAATTTGTCGGAATACTCCTTGATCTTCTCGCTTTTTATTTTTTCCCAATCCTTGCTAGCCTTTTCTTTCTTGTTGATGATATTGACTGCTTGGTCTGAACCCATAACCGCTATCTCTGCAGAAGGCCATGAAATCACATAATCATAACCCATATCCTTGCTGACAAGCGCGATATAAGCTCCGCCGTATGCTTTTCTGAGCACAAGGCTGATCTTTGGTACAGTTGCCTCAGAATAGGCATATAGTATCTTTGCACCATGCCTTATGACTCCATTATGCTCCTGCTCTGTACCTGGAAGATATCCTGTGACATCCACAAAGTTTATGATGGGTATGTTGAAGGCATCACAGAATCTGACAAACCTTGATATTTTGTCAGAACTGTTGATATCAAGGCATCCTGCAATTACACAAGGCTGGTTGGCGACGATTCCGACAGCCACGCTGTTAAGTCTTGCAAGGCCGATTATGCAGTTTTGCGCGTACTCAGCTTGTATTTCATAGAATGAATTCTTATCGACAACCTCTTTGATAACTTCCTTCATGTCATAGCTTTTCTTCTGGTCTTCAGGGATGATATTCTTAAGGCTGGCAGTCTGCCGCTCCGCGCTGTCTCCCATGTCAAGCAAAGGTGCGTCCTCTAGATTGTTTTGTGGCAGATAGGTAAGCAATTTTTTTATCTTTAGTATGCATTCCTTCTCGTCTGCTGCGATAAAATGTGACACTCCGCTCTTTTTAGAATGGGTTTCAGCTCCGCCAAGGCCCATAAAGTCTATATTTTCACCTGTGACGCTTTTTACAACATCAGGCCCTGTGATGAACATGTAACTCGTCTTGTCGACCATAAATGTAAAATCAGTGAGTGCAGGACTGTATACTGCAATGCCTGCGCAAGGCCCCATGATGGCAGAAATCTGCGGGATGACACCTGAGCATAGGGTGTTCAGCTGGAAGATTTTTCCTCCGCCGTCAAGTCCATCTATCCCTTCCTGGATCCTAGCCCCTCCTGAATCAAGTAGTCCGATGATAGGGCAGCCTATCTTCAAAGCAAGCTCCATTATGTTGGCTATCTTTTTGTTATGCATCTCTCCCATAGAGCCGCCCATGAAGGTAAAATCCTGTGCATATATACATACAGGTTTTTTGTTGACTGTACCATAGCCTGTGATAACTCCGTCTCGGGGTTTTTTCTTTTCCTGCAGCCCATAATCGTGGCTTCTGAGCTCGACAAATTCATCTATCTCTGTAAAAGAATTATCATCAAGAAGAAGGGCAAGCCTTTCTTCAGCAGTAAGTTTTCCGCTTTCATGCTGCCTTTTTGCTCCTTCTTTGTTTATAATGATGTCGTCCTGTTTCTTGGTAAATTCCTTTGTCTTATCGCTGGTTGCCATTTTGTTGCCAGGTGTTGAAAATAAACGTTTGTTTAAAAAGATTGCTAAAAGGAGTTTATAGTCGTAAATTCAAACCTTGAAGTATTGGGCAGGCAAGATTTTCTTCATCAAGCCTTCCTTTGTCCCGATTATGCCTCCTTCTACTATCTTGAAGGTTATTTCCCTCTCTTGGGCAATAGACCGGTGTTTCCTAAGTATGCACCTCCTATTGCCGCCAGTAGTAAGCTGGAGCTCGATAAGGCATTTTGAGCTGTATTTGAGCAGGTCCCCCCCTACCATCTTGACCTTGTCTTTATTGTCAAAATCAGCATAGACCTGGTTGGTTAGGAGGATAGGGATGTTTTTCTTGCGGGTTATCTCGGATAGGTATGAGATCTGGATACCCAGCTCTTTGTTCACTGAATAGACATCCTCATTTTTTCCCATCTCTATCCTATACAGCATAGAGATAGTGTCGACTGCGATTAGGCCTATAGAGTTGTTTACTATCTCCTTAAGCTTTTCAAAAGCGTTCTTTTGCTCACCAAACGAAGTTGGCTTAAGGAAGACCATATTGCTAAGCACTTTGTTATAGTCAAACTTGCATATCTGCTTGAGCCTTTCCACAGAAAAGTTGTTCTCTGTATCTATATAGATGACTTTTTTTCCGTTCCTTACTGCATTGATGGCACAGAGCATGCATAGGACGGTCTTTCCTGATCCGGCCGGCCCAAAGATTGTGGTGATTATATCTTTCTCATAGCCTCCTTCCATCATCCTGTCAAGTATCTTGCTTCCGGAAGGTATTTTTGTCATATGAAAGAGAAAGTGTGGCAAAGGATATAAATTTTTGCAGTGTGCGCTTGATTGCTCAAGACTTGGGTTCATACCCCGTAGCTTGTTGCCGAACGAAGTGAGCGCAACTAAGAAACGAAGTTTCTGTTGCTGCGGCTTAATAACCCAGTTTGAGGCTCAAAATGTCAGAAATTTTCCTTGCTAAAAGTGCCCAGCAGGAAGAAAATTTCTGACATGCTCAAAAACTCCTCACTGAAGCTTTGCATTAATACTGGAGTTTTTGACAAATACCCCGCAGCTCGGCTAGCGGTTTGGGATTTTTTATTGGTCAAGGGGAAGTTTGCGTAAACTATTTAAAGCTAAAATCATTCAGCAGGATCAAAAGATGAATCCAATCTATAGCATATTTGTGGTGTTAATCTGGTTCCTTTCCACCTATTTTGCAGTTTTTCTTTTATTGGTCCTTTTAGGTGCAAGAAAAAACCTCTTCTTAAGTCCTGCTCTTACTGAAGATGACGAGCTGCCAAAGGTAAGTTTGATACTGCCTGCTTTCAATGAAGAAAAGACCATCGCAAAATCGCTGGACAGCCTTATGGTGCTTGACTATCCAAGCGACAAGATGGAGATTCTTGTGGTTAATGATGGCAGTAGCGATAGGACTGCAGAGATAGTGAAGGATTATGCTGACAGGGTTATACTGATAGACAATAAAAAAAATAAGGGAAAGGCCGCCTGCTTAAACCAAGGCATTCAGGCTTGCCATGGGCAGCTTATAGTCTGTATGGATGCCGATACCATGGCAAATCCGGATGTTCTAAAAAAGGTCGTACCTTATTTTAAGGATCCCTCGGTGGCATCGGTGACTGTTGCGATTAATGTAAAAAAGCCCTCCAACTTCTTGGAGAAGATGGTTGAGATTGAGTATATAGTTGGTCTTTCCCTTGCACTAAAGGCATTGTCGTTTTTTAATGCTATCCATGTCACCCCTGGGCCTTTCTCGATATATAGAAGAGGGATATTTGACAAGGTGGGTGTCTTTGATGAGCAAAGTATAACTGAAGATCTTGAGATCGCTTACAGGATACAAAAAAGTGGCTATAGGATAGAGAACTGCCTGGCGACAAGGGTGCATACGGTGGTCCCAAGTACGTTTAAAGGGCTCTATAAGCAAAGGAAAAGATGGTATTCTGGTGCCATATCGACTCTCATGCAGCACAAAGACGTGGTATTCAACAGGAAGCTGGGGGTGTTTGCTTATACAGTGCCTTTCACCTTTTTGTTGGTTATCCTTGGCCTTGTCCTCTTTGTTTACAGTCTTTTCCTTGTTGTATCCAACCTCTGGAAGACCCTCTCCTTTTTTTCTTTGACTGATTTTAACTTTATTTCGTACCTTACTGTCTTTGATTTTGACATATTCGCAATAAACGCCCTTACAGCGTTTGGGGTGATATCGATAGTCACTACTATAATTATTGCATTCGTCTGCCTGTCGCTTGTAAGGATACGGGTCTATAGCAAGATTCCTGGATTAGTGGGTTTCATATTTTTGTTTTTTCTCTACCAGCTGTTCTGGGCAACGTCGATATATTCAGTCATATTCGGGAGGAGAGTTAAATGGCGGTAAACAAGAAAATTTTCATTATAGCGTTTATAATTACAGTGTTGATTTTGGTCTCCATCCTGTTGTCAAACTCGATACTTAATGACAAAAGGGAGCAGGTGCTCATGGAAAGGATGGACCTCATGGTCGAGGAATATGAAGATATGCAGGCCCTCCTGTTCATGTCTGATTTTTTTGGCGAAGAAGCCACCTGTCTTGCGCTTGAAAACGTGCTTGAAAAGATGAACAAGGAAGTATGGACGCTTGGTGGCAAGCTTGATTCCTACAGGCAGGCGACTGAAGGGTTCATGCGGGATCCTTTCTACCAAAAGCAGAAAGAGACATTCAACCGCAAAGAAGTGTTATATTTCTCTGTGCTTCAAAAGATGCAGAGCATGTGCCCGATAAATCAGACGATCATTTCGTTTTTCTACAGAAAAAAAGATTTCTGCCCTGACTGTGATGCTCAATCTTTTGTTATATCGGACATAAAGCATGACCTTGAGAAAGTGAACCTAGACCATGAATTGCCTGTCTTTTCGTTCGATGCCGATACTAATATTGCATCCATATCATTGCTGACAAAATATTACGGCGTTGACTCTTTCCCTTGCATTGTTGTGGGCGATAGATCATATTGTGGGCTTCATGACAAGGAAGAGCTGCTGGGTATCTTATGCGCCAATAATTCTTTGTCAATATGCTAAATAAAAATCCCAACCGCCCCAAGGGGCGGGGTATTTTTAGTGTTGTAAATACCCTCAACGTGGCGAGCCATAACAATAACCCAGTCACCGCAAGCGGGAGGGTATTTACAACAAATAAATGATTTAAAGTGATAGCCTTCTCTGCTCTATCTGCAGGACGTTTTCTTTTGCCTGCAATGCCTTAAAATTTGGATTAAGGTTCAAATGGGCCTCGTTCACAACATATTTTTTCGTTATAGGCACGCCTTTCTGGACAAGGTTTGCGACGTAGGAAGCGACGATATCCTCTGGAAGGCAGACTTTTCTTGCGATGTCTAAATAGGTTACAGAACCTTTGACTTCTTCCAGTGTGTATAAGACGAGGAATATCTCCTGCTCTCTCTTGCTCAGCCTTATCTGGGGGAATTCCTGCTTTTCTTCGACTTTTAGGCCATGCTGCTGAAGGAACATCTCAAGACGGTCAAGCCTTTCTGCCATCTTGTTCATCTTTTGGTCTATGTTGCATAGAAGCTCGTAATTTGCCTGTATCTCATTGGTATTCTCGTTAACGGCAATCAAATGATCTTCAAATTCATCTCTTACCTGTGAAAAAGCCTCATGGAGATCTGAGTTGATATCCTTAAACGCCTCTGAGTATAGCATCCTCTTTTTTTCTGTCAGTAACACCTACATACACCCCCGAACTACTTAACAACTAGTTCCAAAAAGGGGTTTAAATAGTTTCCTGTTTTGCAAAATATATTATGTAAAATATTTTTCAATAGTGCAATTAAACATTTCTCTGACTCATCTTGGAGAGGTAATGCTTCTCTTTTCCCGACTTGATGACTCCAATCTCAGGGTCTTCTTCTATCTCTTCAAGCATACGGTAAAAAGATGATTTAGAGCAAAGGCCTTGCTCTTCTACCACCATCTCT
>DASRUK010000010.1:0-2203 GCA_035655475.1 Candidatus Nanoarchaeia archaeon | reverse complement strand
ATCGATCTTTTGTTTATGGTTATTGCAAGGATCTTTTCTTTCAGCCTTTTTCCTTTGCATCTTGGGCAGTCGGAGATGCGCATGAATTTTTCAAGCTCTCTTTTCCTATAATCAGATTCTGTCTGCTGGTATAGCCTTTCTGATTGGGGAACAAGGCCTTCCCAATATCCCATATGGGACCAGTTGGCCTCTCCACCCTTCATCTTCATCTCAAACTTTATGCGTTCATCAGAGCCATACATCAGTGCCTTGTACTGCTTCTCATTGAGCTTGTTCATAGGTGTAAATACATCAAAGCCTAGATGCTTTGCAACTGCACCAAGGTATTGGCCTCTCCAGCCATCGATAGCATTTCTATAAAGCATGACTGCGCCGTCTGCTATGCATTTTGTCTCGTCAGGGATTATCAAGTGAGGGTCAAAATCCATCTTTATCCCCAGGCCATGGCATTCTTCGCAGGCGCCAAATGGGCTGTTGAATGAGAACATCCTGGGCTGAAGCTCTTCAAATGAGAGTCCGCATCTTGGGCAGGACATGGAAGCTGAAAATAGATGGTCTTTTCCTTTATCGTCCATAACCAGAAGGATATCTTTTGATTTCTTCAGTGCATTTTCGCAGGCTTCATTCAGCCTCTGGCTGTCTTTTGAGTCAAGCCTGTCTACAACTATCTCAATGTCATGCTTTTTGTAACGGTCAAGATTGACTTTTTCATCGGTCCTTTGAATCTTTTGGTTAACTCTTACTCTTGTGAAACCTTCTTTACCTAAGTCTGCAACAAGTTTTTCATAAGTCCCTTTCTTTTGCCTTACGATAGGGGCAAGAACAGTCACCTGGCCTTTTATCTCGCTTTTTATCCTTCCTGCTATCTTTTGTGCAGATTGTGATTCTATCTTTATACCGTGTTCAGGGCAATGAGGGATCCCTACCCTTGCAAACAAGAGCCTTAGATAGTCATAGACTTCTGTCACAGTTCCAACTGTGCTTCTGGGGTTTTTTGATGTAGTCTTCTGCTCAATCGAGATTGCTGGCGAGAGGCCATCAATACTATCAACGTCAGGCTTGTTCATGAGGCCAAGAAACTGTCTTGCGTACGCTGAAAGGCTTTCAACATATCTTCTTTGGCCTTCTGCATAGATAGTGTCAAATGCCAAAGTGGATTTGCCAGAGCCAGAAAGGCCTGTTATCACTATGAACTTGTCTCTTGGCAGCTCTAAGTCTATGTTTTTCAGATTGTGCTCTCTTGCACCTTTGATGATGATATTTTTCATGCAAATACCTCTAGGTAAAGTTTTGAAGTAGAGATAGATGATTTATAAAGGTATTGTTGAAAAAAATTGAGAATTATAAATAGGGTCCAATTACTCTCATAATTACTGCTTGATGTGGACCGCTGTCAGAAACTGCTTCTTTTATAGCGGATGAAAGATCATATCCTTCTTTTATTTTTTTACATGGTCTAATTCCATTTTTAAATGCTGCTGGTGTTGACAACATTAAGGGGACTGTTGCTAAGGCATCCAAACCTTTTAAAAAATCGCGAGTGTCATCTAGTCCCTGGAGAGCCGTGGGAAAGATTGACTTGGGATCAAAATCCTTATTTACCCAACTATGAGAATAATAACCAACGTAGCATTATATCCGAGCCTTTACAATCTTATCAATCTTTGCCGCAAGGATGAAGTCATTCTCATGAAGCCCATCAATCTTGTGGGTAAATAGGCGAGCAACCACCTTTCCATAGGATAAGCAGATGTCCGGATGATGCTGCTCTTCTTCTGCTATCCTTCCTATCTTGTTGGTAAGATCAAGCGATGCTTTGAAATCAGTAAGCTTAAACTCTCTTTCCAGATGATGGTTATCGATTACTCTCCAATTTCCATCTACCTTTTTTTGGAACTCTTCTATTTCCTTAGGTTTTAAAACCGGAGCCCCTGCCTGGCATACAGTGCATTTTTTAGAAGATAATTCATCGTTCATAGGATTAAGTAGGATTCAACTCTTAAATAACTTTGCAAGGATTTTTAGGCCTAAATCATCTTAGGGATTAAAAAGGCCAATCAACGACTGGCTTTGCGCACAAATTACTTTGGGCGTGAGTTATAGAACTTGAATACTTCGATTACATGGTCAACATTGCCAAGATACATCAATACCTTTTGTTTTACCTTGCCCCTCTTATCTATATTGCCTTCTACAACATAAT
>DASRUK010000009.1:0-13982 GCA_035655475.1 Candidatus Nanoarchaeia archaeon | reverse complement strand
CAAGGTAAAACAAAAGGTATTGATGTATCTTGGCAATGTTGACCATGTAATCGAAGTATTCAAGTTCTATAACTCACGCCCAAAGTAATTTGTGCGCAAAGCCACTAGCATCAAAAAATATTTAAACAAATCAGCCTAATTCTTAAGAAGGGTGAATCGTATGCCAAAAGTCCTGGTTATTTTCGGCTCTAAATCAGATGAGCAGATCTACAACGCTATAGTCAAGGGACTAAAAAAAGAAAAGGTAGATGTTGACTTAAGGATAAGCTCAGCCCACAGGACTCCAGAAGAGCTAAACCGCATAATAAATGCAGACTTTGATCTCATTATTGCAGGTGCAGGCCTTTCAGCAGCACTCCCAGGAGTTATCGCTTCAAAGACGATAACACCGGTCATCGGCGTTCCCTGCAAAGGAAGCTACCAAGGGCTTGATGCTCTGTTGTCGATAATGCAGATGCCTGCAGGAATTCCTGTGCTAAGCGTAGGGATTTCAGGAGCACAGACAGCTGTAAAAAACGTGATTGAGATTCTAAAGCCCCACTACAGTGTAAACCTCATAAATGAGATGCCAAGTGATGCAATGTCAAAGGCAGAAAAGATTTTCACCGAGTTTGACATCCCTGTCCAAAGATCAAGCTCCATAGACACTAGATCGATAAACATTGAATTTGTCACACTTGATGAGCCTGTGCCAGAAAAAGACGCCTTGGTCATATACTGCCCTATCCTTATGGGCGAAGATGATAAGGCAGAAGCTGCACTAAACATTCTTAAGCATAGCAATCATGGCCTATGGGTGGGCCTCAACAATGGCAAAAATGCAGCCCTTGCTGCAATCGAGATCCTAAATAAAGGTGGCAAATACACATTAAAGTTAAACGAGTTTAGGGCAAAACAAAAAGAAGAAGTGAAAAAAAGCGATGCAGAGGTGATGAAATCCGAGGGTTCTCATCGGGCTAAAGCCCTGGCTAGCTCGGATTTTAGCACCTCAAAGAGCCCTGTTGGCTCTGTGAGGTAAAAAATGCTGGCTGAAGATATAAAAGAGCAAGTTAAATTTACGCTTGAAGAGACTGATCTTGAAGGCCTTGGAAAAAAGAAGAAAGGAAAAGTCAGGGATGTCTATACAACAGAAGACAAGGTATTTCTCATCTCGACAGACAGGCAGTCAGCATTTGACAGGATCCTTGCAAAGATACCCTTTAAAGGCCAGGTCCTTACTCAAACATCAGCATTCTGGTTTGAGCACACGAAGGATATCATTGAAAACCATATAATCGATGTCCCTGACCCAAACGTTGTCGTGGCAAAGAAGCTAAATGTTTTCCCTGTTGAGGTTGTTGTAAGGGGATATATCACAGGAGTTACAGACACAGCAGCATGGACCTCTTACTCAAAAGGCGAAAGGAATTTCTGCGGCAATATCCTTCCTGAAGGCCTAAAAAAGAATCAAAAGTTTGCAAGGCCTATAATAACTCCTACTACAAAATCAGAAGAGCATGATGAAAAGATATCTGGAAAAGAGATCGTGGAAAAAGAGTTGATGACAATGGATCAATGGGATTACGTCTCAAAAAAAGCCCTTGAGCTTTTCAAAAGGGGCACAGAGATTGCAGAAAAAAACGGCCTGATCCTTGTTGACACAAAATACGAGTTTGGCTGCGACGACCTCGGCAATATCTATCTCATCGACGAGATACATACCCCTGATTCTTCAAGGTTTTGGATAAAGCAGACCTATGAAGAGCGCTTCAAGAAAGGACAGGAGCCAGAAAACATTGACAAGGAATTCCTAAGGCTGTGGTTTGTCGAGCATTCTGACCCATATCATGACGAAGTCCTTCCTCCGGCGCCAGAAGAGCTTATCGTCGAACTTTCCAGAAGGTATATGATCCTTTACGAGATGATAACAGGCCTTACATTTAAAGCAGAAGTAGGCGACGTAAGGGAGCGCATTGAGAGGAACCTTAAGGATGCCGGCTACATTTAGAGAGACTGCGATAAAGGCAGCAAAAAAGGCAGGGGCTATCCAAGAAAGGTATTATGAGAGATCCTATTCTATAAAGGAAAAAAAGGACAAGAGCTTTGCAACAGAAGCAGACGTTCAGTGTTCAAAAGCTATTAAGAAGATTATCTCAAGCGCATTTCCGGACCACGATATCATCGATGAAGAGTCAAAGCCCACTCACAAAGAGTCAGACTACAGGTGGATAATCGATCCTATAGATGGAACTCATAATTTTATGGTCGGCTCCCCCTTGTTTGGAGCATCTATTGCACTTCAATACAGAAAAGAAGTGATTCTGGGGGTCATCTATTTTCCAATCCTGAAAAAGTTATACATAGCTGAAAAAGGCAAGGGAGTTTCATGCAATGGCAAAAAAATCTCTGTCAATAAAAACCAAGACTTAAAACAGTCATTTTTCATGTTTGACAGCCATATAAAAAGAGACACAGACCTAAAACTCAAGCTGCTAAAAAAGATTGCAGCACGAACATGGTCTGTTAGGTTGACCGGCGTATGCGTCTTTAATCTTGCCTCTATAGCAAATGGGGGCATTGAATTTTACATAGATTTTGGCATCCACTCATGGGATATCTCTGCCGGAGCCCTTATCTTAGAAGAAGCAGGTGGAAAAGTTACTGATTTAGAAGGCAATAGATGGACACCTGAGATTAAGGATTTTGTTGCCTCTAACGGTGCGATACACAACAGGGTGTTAAAGCTTATAAAAAACAGCCGTTAAGCTGCTGATTTTGTAGATATTCTAAAAAGCCCACAAAAAATCATCATTTTATTTATAAATAATTCTATAAAATATTTTTTTATGTCTCCAAAACCCGAAAGTAATTTAAATAACCTCATTATAAAATCGCCTAACGAGGTGGTATTTAATGGGAAAAGTTATCGCAAAAACCGGAATAAAAAGAGAAGAAGGATATCTCTACTTTGTAAACAAAGCAGGAGACGTCGCAAGAGTGCAGATGGCAAGAAGAGGAGAAAAGACAAGCAAGAAGCAGGAAGTCGTCGCAAAAGCAGGCGTCGACAGAAAAACAGGCTTCTTGTACTACGTCGACAAGCAAGGCAACGTCTGCGAAGCCAAGATGGCAAGGGGAAGAAAGTAGACCTTATTTCTTTTTCTTTATTATTTCTGTTTTTATTAAACGAACAAATCATTGATTGATTAACAATAAAGTTTATAAATACTGAACATTTTATTCATTCTGAAGGTGGTAAATATGGAACTAGAAAAGATATTCACGAAGAAGAACATCGAGATCTTAAACCTTTTAGAAAAAGAATCGTTGCACATAAGAGATATTGCCGACAGGCTTAAGATAAGCCCTGCAAAAGTTCATGGCACTATCCAGCTATTCAAGCACCATAATATTGTAAACGAAACAAGCGACAAGAACCGAAAGGTCATAAAGCTAAATAAAAATAGCGCTCTATTAAAAAACATAGAAAGTCTCATGGACACAGAAAAAAAGGAAGAGACAGAAGAGATAATGCCTTTGTTTGACAATATTAGCCCGCTTGATTATAGGTATTACGGCAGGAGTGAGAAGATAAAAGATAAGCTAAAGCCCTATCTAAGCGAAGAAGCGTCTGTAAAATATTTGGCAAAGGTCGAGGCAGCCCTGACAAAAGTTCTTGCCAAAAGAAAGCTTTGCTCAAAAGAGATAGCAATTGAGGTCGAAAATGCGTCAAGGCAAGTTACAGCACAGGAAGTATATATGGAGGAGGACAGGATAAAACACAATGTCCGGGCACTAGCAAACTCCATAAGAAAAAGAGTGTCCAAAAAAGCAAAGCCCTATGTCCATTTTACGACGACCTCCCATGATATAATCTGTACAGCAGACGCAGCAAGATACAAAGATTTTTCAAGTGATGTTTTGGTCCCGGCATTGATAAACCTGGAAAGGACGTTGATATTCCTTGCCTTAAGAGAGAAAAACACCTTGCAGATAGGAAGGACGCACGGCCAGCATGCAGAGCCAATCACGTTTGGATTTGCCCTTGCTCAGTACGTTTCAAGGCTTGGCAGCAGGATAAAGCAAGTGCAAAAAACCTCAGCAAACCTTAGAGGAAAAATTGCAGGAGCTGTTGGAGCCTACAACGCATCTTCCTTATTTTTCACAGACCCTGAAATCTTCGAAAAGGAAGTCTTGGAAGAGCTAAACCTAAAAGCATCACCTATCTCCACCCAGGTCGTAGAAGCAGAATACATAACTGACTTTGTCCATTCAGTGATAAGCTGCTTTGGAGTGCTAGCAAACCTCTCAGACGATATGAGGAACTTGCAGCGCTCCGAGATAGCAGAGATAGCAGAAGCCTTTGAAGAAAAACAGGTAGGCTCATCGACGATGCCTCACAAGAGAAATCCGATAAACTTTGAAAACGTCAAGTCTATGTGGAAAGAGTTCATGCCAAGGATGGATACCATCTATATGGACCAGATATGTGAGCATCAAAGAGACCTCACTAATTCGGCAACCTCAAGGTTTATCCCAGAGATATTGGCAGGCCTATACGTTTCAGCGACAAGGCTGAATAGAACAATGTCAAAGCTCATCGTAGACAAAGCTAATCTTAAGAGGAATTTTGACCAAAACAAAGAGATGATTACAGCAGAGCCTGCCTACATCCTTCTTGCAGCTCACAACCATCCAGATGCCCATGAGCATGTAAGAGAGCTTACTTTGAAATCCCAGCAAACCGGAAAGCCATTTAGGGAATTATTCTTTGAAGATGAAACATTGATGCCTTATATCACAAAGTTCACAAAGAGACAGATTGAGATATTGAAAAATCCTGAGAAGTATACCGGGATAGCAGGAAGCAAAGTCGAAAGCTTGTGCAATTTCTGGAAGAAGGAGTTGAAGATATGAGCTTGTCGAGGAACGGTATTAATATTCCAGCCTTTGAATATATTGTCTGGCTTTATTAACCATATATTCTAAAGCAGGCGGCAATGACTTACCTTCAACACGTTTCAGTATTCCCACCATATTTGATGCGACGTTGTCCATCGCCTGAGAAAAAACAAATGGTAGGGTAGGATTTGAGGGGTCATTATCTGCTACATATGCATGATCAGGAATACCAAGCCCATCTTCATCTGCTCTTTCATCGATAGAGTTCACTCCATGAGGGTTTGATAGGCCAAGGCTTGTTATCTGGCACAATGAATAAAGGTCTTTCAAATCCTGCGCAAAAGGTCCTTCCAACTTACTCAATTCTGCTTCTATCTGTGCCGAGTAGTCTACTGGTTTTTGTGTATCCCTAATGCTAAGGAAGGCTATACGCTCATAGGGAGTGTGCTTTCCATAAAATACCATACTAAACATCAATTAGCAGATATTATATATAAACCTTTCTATTATTTAACCACCAAACAGTAACAATACAACTCAATCCTAAAACTTTATATATCCTTGATTTATTTGGATTATCGATGGACAAAGCAGACTACCAAGGCAGGGAATCAAAAGCTGTTTCTGCGATAAAAAAAGCTATCCCAAAGAAACTTAAGGCAAATATGGACCCTATAAGTGATGGCATGTTTGCTGAGTTGTATCATAACGATGAAGTCTTCCCTAACCATTTGATGGCTTGTGCCATTGACGGTGTGGGAACAAAGCTCATATTGGCAGAAGCAATGGAAAAGTATGATACAGTTGGAATTGACCTTGTAGCAATGTCATCAAACGACCTTGCCACACTTGGAAAAGTTGCGCCTTTCCTCTTCATAGATTATTTTGCCGTTCAAAAAGAATTCCAGGAAAAAGCCTTGACAGGCCCTCTAATGGAAGGGATAGTAAAAGGCCTCGAGATGGCAGATGCTGGAGACATCCTAAGGTCATCCATCCATATGAACATAGGCAAAGGAGAGACTGCATCAGTTGACGAGCTTATTTCAGGATTAAACCCTGGCATGGGATTTGATATCGCTGGTGGGATGATCGGCTTCATAAGGAAGGAAGATATCAACAAATCAATAAAGGTTGGAGACAAGATTATTGCGCTAAAAAGTTCAGGCCCTCACTCAAATGGTTACACCGACTTAAGGCTGAAGTTGTTAGATGGAGATTTTGACCAAAGGTTAGAGCATAAGAAAAAATACACAGGAAAGCACAAGCTAGATGACAGATTCGAAGATTCAACCATCGGAGAAACACTTCTCACACCGACAAGGATCTACAATAAGGTTGTCGCAGACATGGCATCTAAAGCCAAAATAATGGGCATGAACAATACCGGTTATGGCTTAAAAAACCTGAACAGGATAAAAGGCTTCCAGTTTGAGATAAACAATCCAATAACGCCCCATGCTATTTTCCAACTGATGCAAAAAGATTCTGGCTTCTCTGACGAAGAGATGTACAAGCGCTTTAACATGGGTATGGGATTCTTTGTGATAGCGGATAAAGACGATGCTGATGGCCTTATCTCGATTGCAGATAAGCACAAAGAGGCAGCACAGGTTGTCGGCGAGGTAAAGAAAGGCTCAGGCACAGTTTTAGTCAAAGGCAGCAAGAGAATTCTGTTTGAAGGGTATTAATGCCTACTGTAGATGAGAATTGCCTGCCCGTTGACATGTATCGATCATCTTTCGTCTGTGCAAAAATGCAGTTAATTCTTGTTATCTCCAATCGAGAATGAGTCCTATTTTTGTGATGGGGCTGGCTTTTGTAGAAAATCAGCGTCATACTTCATCATTCTATCCTTAAGAGTCATTCCCTGATAACTCTCAGCATCAAACCATTCTGCCCAAATATCTTCACGTCTTTTATCTATCTCACTTCCACGCGGAGCATAATAATTATTATCTCTTAAAAAATAAACATAATCGTCAAGAAATTCTCGGAATTTTGGTAAGAAATCTCTAACTCGGAATAAAACTGCAAAATCATCCCAATCCCGAGCTTCCATCTCTCTTGAGATTTCATAAAATGGAACAACCTTATCATAATGCCTTTGGATATTCTCAAAATTTTTATAAACATTTGGAAGTTCATGTTCTAGGTTTATTTGATCGAAATTCTCCTGAAAGTTTGGGAAGACCCAATTTATCCAAGCAGCTTCTGCAGCATATCCAAACATATATGATTTCTTCAATAACTTTATTTTTCTCTCTAATTCCATAATCCTCGAGAATATATATTAGTTTAAAAATATATGTAAGCCAGCCCTTGACTTAATATTTGATTGCTCTTCGAGCTTTATGACGGACTCATTCTCGACTTTGCGGACGCAATTTTCCCCCACTACGTAGGGGAAAAGGATATAACAGCGATCGCGATGTTAAACTCAATCAGAAATCGGTGCTCTAGGGCAGAAGGGGCAAAAGGTTTAAAACAGATCAAAGATTCCTTAATATTATGAATCAAGTAAACAGCATAAAACTTCACGCAAACCATCTAATCCCTATTTCGGACGCGTTAAAAGTATTGGAACGTATGTTAAGCTGTGATGGCTCAGAATAAATGGCATTGATAGAAATGAATCCCCTATGGGTATTACTGCAAATCTTCTCCTAGGAAGAGAAATAGCTTACAAGGTTAGATGCACTGGTGGTGTTTATAATCATAGCCTTGATTCATCCAATATGGCGGACAATTACAAAGTTACCGCTGTAGGAAACCATAAATTGCCTGAACAGCAAGGCGATCTTGAAGCAGAATTAAACAGACTATCTTAACCTTTTGCCCTTACTCCTTTTACACTAAGTATCACTTCGTTCTGTGAAGCACCGATTTCTGACTTTTCGGTCGCTAGTCCGCCAGAACTTACGTAACTGGCGGAGAGTTTAACGTGCCGTTTAACGGTTCGCAGGGTCGCTTTGCTAAAACTCCAAGAGTTTTCTCCTGCTCTCCCAAATCCCAAATTTCCAGCTCGAGCCCCAGCTCTGCCCTCGTTTTAAACTTCGTTTAATAACTCGCTCGGTGGGTTTGAAAAATGCCAAACTTGCTTTGTTCAATTAAGAATCCTGAAACTACCATCACTATTGAACAGATTGATAATAAAACAATCTTGAAATCAGCGCTATCTGTTACTGAAATGACTAATGTGATTAAGGATATGATTAACACTTAGCTGCTCCCATGAAAATAAGGCCATGAATCTGGAGTTGTATATAAAACATTTACCCTCCCCCGATTATCGTCCTAGCTATATGCTTTATCCCAGAACACATTGTCTTCATATCTTCAATTATTCTTGTTGTCGCTCCGCATGCATTCCTATACTCACAAATCCCCTGCTTTAGCTCTATCTTAAGTTCCTTATGGCTGTGCCCTCCAAAGAATTTGTCGCAAGAAAGCAGTCGCTTGCTGTTTTGCTCCTCAATTTGAAGCGCTATCGACTGGTCGTTAGTATAGTATGCCTTCATCACATCAAGATATCCTTTTTCAATGTCGAGGAATATCTCTCTTAGCCTAACCCTCCAGGTCTCATTGAGCTTGGATTCCTTCAAAGCCCTGCTTATCCTTTTTACATTGTCAGCGATAGACTCTACTTTGATAGTTACAGTATGGTCTGTATGGAGTTTAAGATTGTCGACACCAAGCGAATTTGCAACCCTTACATCCTTAAGCCCGCCTCGGATTACCCTGTTTGCAAGGTAGCATAACCTGTTTATTTCCTCATCCATCTGGCTCAGGCTGTCTGACTGATCATTGCCCTTAAAGCAATCCAGGCAATCTTTCATCATAGACCTGGCTATGTTGTCCATCCTCCTGATAAGGGTCTCTACAGATATCTCGCTGATATTCATCAGGTCCTTTGCAGCGATGCGGGTAGAGGTCTGGTTTATTATTTCCATCCCTGAAAGGTCATGGATTATCTTTTTTATCTCAACAGCAGCTTTCTTGAGTTCAGGAGAATAAACCTCTATTATATTGAAGTTGTCAAGGTAAGCAGAGACGATCTCTGTCTTGAGCCTAAACAAGCTTTTATGGTCAGCAGAGATGCAGGCAGTCTTTGGCTCGTCCTTTATAGCCGAGTTGCTTGCTCTAAGCATGAGCCCGTCTTTACTTTCATAGACGTTCAAGATATCCCCTTTTTTGAGTTTATGCTTGATAAGCCACTGTTTAGGAAGAGAGACGATGCTTGAATTTTTCCCAAAGCTGATTATCTTTCTTGCGTCCATAAAGCACCCCTGCTTTTGAGTGTATAATAACCCTTGCTATATACCCTATATATGCTATATATACCATATAGGATTGTTATATATAAAACTTTCTAGCATATATGGGTGTGGGGAAAAATGATTGAGAGTATGCCTGGGGATGAGCCGATAATAATGGAGAGCGTGCCAAGGCTGATTTATTGCGGAGGATGCATGGTAGAGATGACAATGCAGGGAAAACACCTTGCCTGCCCTTTGTGCCATCTTCATTACTAAAGGTGAAAATATGAAGCAGATAGAATCATACAATGAGAGGATGGAAGAATTCAAGGAAAAAAGGAGGGAACCATGAGGACCAAAGTATGCCCATATTGCAGGGAGATCTTCTATGACCTGGATTTTCCTGCCCAGTTTGAAAGGATGGTGACTTGCGGAAAAGTAGGATGCATGCGGCTTAGAAGATGGGAAAGGCTGGGCCTATCTGATAAACTCGGCAAGAAAGTCGATGAAGATAACTATTATTAGCGGGCCGATGATAAAGCCAAGGATGCCAAAATAGGCAACTCCTCCAAAGACTCCAAGCAGCATGAATGCAGGGTTTATGTCAGACTGCCTGCCGACAAGCACATAGGACAGAAGATTATCTACAAAGACACTTATTATAAGCCCTGTGATAAGTATGGTTATTGCAGAAAAATAATTCTGCCTTAGGATATTAAAGAGGAAAACAGGAAGCCAGACAGAAGCAGGCCCAAAGAAAGGGATGAACGCAGATACCCCTATCAGAAGTGCCAGAAAGACTGCAAGCTCTATGCCTGCTACCTTGAATCCTATAAGCGCTATGATAAAATCAAAGGCGGCGATGATAGTATATCCATACACTATCTTCCTTGCAGATAAGCCGACTTTTGCTGCTACCTCTTTCTTGTTCCTAATCGGGATGAGCTTGACAAGAAAGTCTGTTGTTTTCTGCCAGTTTAATATGAGATAATAAGTTAAGAAAAGTGTGACAAGGATGCTTAGCGTTATGTGGGGGATCTGGGATATGATTGACAGCGATAATCCTACAACATATCCTCTGATAACAGAAGATATTGACCCTATGTAGTTTGCCACAGGGATTTCAGGTATCCATGACAAAAATGTGCTAAAGATGCCCTCTATCGTTTCCTGAGTAAGGTATGCCTGTGCTTGCGCCACAGCAGTTGATGTAAAATAATAGATCACTAAAAAAAGCACAGCGACAAGGATAAGCACAGCTATGATTGCTGAAAGCTTTCTTGGCAGCTTCCTTGACATAAGCTTATGCAAAGGAAGCAGAAGATAGCTAAGGACAAAAGCAGATAGGATTGAGGTAATAAACTCCCTTATAAGCATGAAGGCAACTACACCCAGCAATATTATGAAAAGAAACGCATACTTTGGATTTTCCATCCGTTCAGACAAGGGATTTGCTTATATTAAGATTTGCTAAAGGTTCTCTGTCCCCTCAAGCCCTTTGTTCCTTCTGAACATCTTCTTGACAAAATCATCCCACTCATAGTATTGCACAGCTTCCCGTGTATTTTTCTTTTCCTTAAGCCGGGTTATCTCAGGGATCTTTTTCTCGATTAGCTTGTTGATGTCCTGGGAATAGTCCTGCAGGAGCATGGAGACCTGGTTTTCTTTTATCTCTGTCGAGCAGATGACATAATCAGCCCCTGCATCATAAAGCATAAGGGAGTCTTTCAGGTT
Organism: Candidatus Nanoarchaeia archaeon; assembly: GCA_035655475.1. Taxonomy (GTDB): domain Archaea; phylum Nanobdellota; class Nanobdellia; order Woesearchaeales; family JACPBV01; genus DASRUK01. The sequence goes on along the minus strand of DASRUK010000009.1, from coordinate 3,114 downwards.
TTTTGCAGATAATATGCTGTGTGAGAGGGGGTTTTCCTCTTTTAGTTTCTTGAGTATCATAATATTATCCTGGACATCGACAAGGTTGGATATCAGCAGTTTTATCCTCTCGAACTTAAGGTGCTCAAAGAAATACAGGTTGGTGACTGAGTTGTAGATGAAGTTTATCCCTGCATTCCTCAGCAGCTGGACATTTACAGGATCGTTTTCTATGACGAGTATCTTGCTTCCTGCGCTTTCAAATTTCGTAAGGAGTTCCTTGTTTAGCCCAAGATAGCCGATGACTATGATATCATACTTGCTAAGGTCTACAGCCTCTGTCGGCTTCTTTTCTTTCAAAAAATATTTGTCTAGGAATTGGAGCCTTCTGTACATCAAAGTTGAAAGAATTTCGTTATATTTTATAGAATATGAAGATATGACCATTGTGATTATCAGCAATGTGATGGAGATAGTGCCCATGTCAGGAAGTATTGCTTGCGAAGCAATTCCCGTAGTGACGATGATGACTCCAAATTCGCTGAACTGCGCAAGAGATACAGACGCCTTGGCGCATGTCTTTGAGTCAAAGCCTCTTCCTTTTAATGTTAGATAGACTACTATAGGCTTGATTATAATGCACATCACAAGGAAAAGGCCCATAAACAAGAAATATCTTGCCGGCAGATCAAACTCAAGCTTTAGGCCAAGACCGACAAAAAACAGCATGTTAAAGAAGATTATCAGGGGTTTAAGCCTGCTTGAGACATCGTTTTGATATATAGTGTTGGCAAGGACAACACCTCCAAGAAAAGCACCTATTGTCTCAGAAAATCCAAAAAGTATAGAAACTTCCACAAAAAAGAAGCATACGCCAAGACCGAAGATAAAAGTCAGTTCTGGATATCTCAGGGTTGACTTGATAAGCCTGTTTAATATATACTTTGAAAAAAGCATTGCAATAGCAAGAAGGACTATAGCCCCTATCGGAAGCACCATTATCTTTGAGGTATTTTCGACGCCAAGGACTCCAAGGATGACAAAAAAGATTATTGCGATTATGTCTTGCAGCACAAGTATGCCAAAGACTATCCTGCCATAGAGTGTCTGTGAATCCTGCTTGTCCTCAAGCCATTTGGCGACAAGCAAGGTGCTTGAGAACATGAAAAGCACAGACAGATACACTGACTCGATGACCGAAAATCCAAAAAGGAAACTGACGACAAAAGGGACAACAAAGAATATTATGGATTGGAGCAGCGTCGCTATGAGGATGTCTTTGCCCATAAACTTGAAGTTTTCATAGCTGAACTCCAGTCCGATAAGAAAGAGGAGAAAGGTGACCCCCAGCTCTGATAGTATCATCAGGCTGTCGTTTGGAAAGGAAAACCTCGCAAGTATCACCGAAAAAGCCAGGCCTGACAGCACATATCCAAGGATGATGGGCTGATGGAAGAGCTTGATTATGTAGCATATGATGACAAGGATAAGAAACAAAAGCCCGATGCCAACGATAAACGTGTCCATAATTAATCACTAAGATAGAGATTGATTGGTCGCAGTTGTATTTATAGTTTGCTGAAAGTAGGGCATATCTTTTTAAGCATATATAAAATCCTCAAGATATGGGTCCTACAGTATCAGTGATAATGCCTGCTTTTAATTCATCAGAGCTGCTTGTAGATGCTATCAGAAGCGTTATGGCTCAAAGTTTTAGCGATTTTGAGGTTGTTCTAATCGACCATGGATTTAGGGATAGCACCGTTAGGTTATGCTCCAGTTTTATGGGGGATAATAGGTTTAAGTATCATAAGGTGGAAGAATGCTCCCTGGCCAAAGCAAGAAATGAAGGAGTATCCCGAGCTGGAGGAGAGCAGGTAATCTATCTTAACTATGACGATACATTTCCAGGAGATGCCCTTGAAGTTCTGGTAAAAGAACAGCAGAAAGGATTTGCCGGAACTTATGCGAATATGAATCTTATGGATCGGTCAGGCAAGGTATATGAAACCAGAAAATCACGAAGATTTGAATGCCAAGAAGATGCCGCTTGGGCATTACTTTCAGAGATACGCGTCCCCATATTGACCCCAACATTGATGGCAAGGAGAGAGGTATTGAAGGAATGCCCCTCTGATGAAAACGTAGGAACCGTTGAAGATGTGGAAGTGCTATTGCATATTCTGCAGAGATACCCCTTACATTATACAGACCACACAGTCCATAACTTTAGGATTCACAACGGCAATTATCTGGCTCGGACAAGGTTGGACACGATAGGATGGTGGAATCAGATATATGAAAGGTATGTCAATCACTCTTCTGTCAAGGCTTATCTAAAAGCAAAGAGAGCGGGAGTGATAATTGGTAAATATAGTTATGAAACTACCCGGAATTTGATTTGGCGTAGATAGAAAGATTCAAAAAAATGCCCTACATGGGATTGAATCCCATCACGAAATCCCTATAATCATTTCTGATGTGGACTTTGCTGAGGACCTGGAAAACATTAGAAGGGACTTTGACAAGCTTAAGGAGGATGATATATTTGCCTTGAGAAATGAAAACAGCAATGTATCAGCCATCGTCTTCAAGGATGGCGATGGCACAAGGGTCAGGATAAACAGGGGGATGGATAGATTTGAGCAGTGCTTCATCCACGACAATGGATTTATCAGAATCAATGAAAGAAAGAAGCCAAGGATTGAGAAGAGGATATAAAAAGCAAAGTAATTACTTTTTTAATTCATACATCGAGGGGTGGTAAGCCAAGGCTATGAGTCTGGCCAGACAATTAAATTTAGCTTATTCTAGGCTTTGTGTAGTTTTGAAACCATTAGACGGTAACAACAAGATTTAAATACAAACCTTCCTTAGTGATTTATAGACTAGGGAAGCAGGGGGTTTATGTTATGCAGGAATTGGGGTTAAACCTAGTTAATGACAGCCATGCAGTACCTTTTGACAAGGTAAATGAGGCTGTAGCATTTATGAAGTATGGCTCAGACCTAAGAGTAATGTTTGAGATGCTTTTTCTTACTGGCTGCCGAATAAAAGAGCTTGACAAGATGAAGATAAGCTGTTTCTATGGAAATGTGATCTATTGGGAGCTCGGAAAGAACCAGGGAGGCTTAA
>DASRUK010000008.1:0-11934 GCA_035655475.1 Candidatus Nanoarchaeia archaeon | reverse complement strand
TGCTATCTTTATATTGTTATCTTCTGCATATTTTGCAAGCTTCTTGAGGGTGTTAAATGATTCTCCCATCATGGTGCAGAAGAAGAACCATTTTGTGTTTAGCTTTGCTTTGCTTAGTTCGCTGAACCTTAGGTCGTTATTTGAGCCTTTGAAGGTAAGTATCGTCCTATCATGATCTATGCTGTCAAGTATTATAGAATAGCCTGTCCTGCCTTTCTTGTCTTTGACAATGAAAGAACAATCAATGTTTTCCCTTTTTAGATGGTTTATGACTTTCTGCGAGTTTGCACCTGAGCCTGTCTTTGTTATACAGGCAACTTTGTTTTTTAGCCTTGCCAAGCAAACAGCTGTGTTTGTGGCTCCACCGCCTGTGGTGAACTGAAGATTGTCGATAAGGAGCTTTGAGCCGACTGGATAGGCAAGGAGGTCGCCGCCTTTTAGCTTTATAAGTTCTGAAACCTTAGTTTTTGCAAAAACATCAATGGTAGAACTTCCAACTGTTATTACGTCAAACATTTTAGAAATTAAAAAAAAGGAATATAAAAACTTATCCCTGCTGGCCAATAGCCCAAATCTCTTTTAGAGCCACTACAACTGTTGCAGGGACGATGAAAGCCAGAACCTGGGTGAAAACCCCGTTCAAGTACTGTCCGATATACTGCACGCTTCCAAGAGTGCTGCTTGCTCCACCGATTCCTGCTGCTATAACCAGGACAGCTGTAACATAAAGGAAATCTTTTGTCTCTTTGCCGGTCACATTAAGGAATCCTACTACCAGGCCAAGAATCACAAGCACTGATGCAAGCCAGACAGCTACTGAGCCTAAAGAAACAATCCCCAGCACTATTGCTATAACCACACCTATTATAAAAGAGTAATTTCCTACCCTCTTATCCATACGCTCACCTCTTTTTTTGGCAAATTAGCCTTAAATATCACTTACCGAGGGATGAGTATTTAAGGATTATGGTGACAAATGAGAAAACTTTCTGTCAAAAACTTATAGAATCAAGGATAGAGTGGGCGCTGCTTATATTTAGAAATGAATCTATACTGCCTTTTAGCTTGTGAAGCAAGATAGTCTGATAATATTCTTTTTCCCTGTTTGTGACCCTTGCAAGCCTGTCTGCCTCTATCAATCCATAAGGATAGCCTAAGAAGACAGAGTCTTTTGAATTATTTGCGAGTGAGCTGAAAATATTTGCATCCGAGCCTTGTGCGACTTCGCATTTGAAGATATGCTTTGCATTCCTGTTGAGCTTTGTCACGTAGATATCTGCTTTATGGATGTCGCTATCTATGTCAACAAGAGGGAAATAAAACCACGCTTCTTTTTTTGGCGCTAAGCTTTCGATGAGTGGGATGAGGGAGCTTCCTGCCTCAGTAAAAAGGTCCGATGTCTTTGACAGAGCTGATACAATAACCCCTTTTTCCTTTGCTTTTGCCAACAATATGTTTAGATATTCCTTTTCGCCGGTTATTGAAGCCTTTAAGTCTCCATCCAGTACAATAGCATCTCCTTTTTCTAAGTTGATTATTGTTTCTGCTGCCAGGTCAAGCTCAAGCAGCCTTCGGATGACACCTGCAATGCTTGAGATGGATATACGGTGGTTGCCTTGCCTTATCGTTCCGTCAAAAGAGTCAAAATTTATCTTTTCTCTTGCTTCTTGGAAGAAAGATGTTTCATAGAATATTTTGCCTTCAATGTCCTTTGCTTTTGTCAGGACAAAACATTCTTTTATCCTTGATGATACTTTTTTGTTGTCCTGGAATATCACCGAGCAAACCCTTAGCAATTGAAGCGAGAAACTTGGGCTTTTTAAAATCTCTGCATTTCCTCCATCGATGAATGCAGTCTTTTTGCCAGCGCTTTCTCTTATCTTGTGGAAGTTTTTTGGTGAGATGGGGATTGGAGTGTACGAAGGGTCATTAAATTGGACGATAGTCCCTTTTGCTTTGGTCAATTCTTTTAGAGAATCAAGGATATCTGAAATAGCATCCATAAGCTAAAGAGAGTTGGAGAGTTATTAAAAAGTTTTTTATATGAATGAAGGCTTCTTTTTTTTATGAATGAGCTTGCAAAAAAGGTAAATGAGCTAAAGAGAGAGAAAAATGCCGTAGTCCTGGGGCATAATTACCAGAGGGAAGAGATACTTGATGTAAGCGATTTTATAGGCGATTCTCTTGAACTTGCCAAGAAAGCCCTGGAGACAAAAGCAAAGATCATTGTTTTCTGCGGCGTTGACTTCATGGCAGAATCGGCAAAAATATTAAATCCTGAAAAGATGGTCCTTCATCCGGAGAAGCTTTCGATATGCCCGATGGCGGCGATGGCAACGCCTGAGAAAATACTTGAGGCCAAAAAAAAGCACCCTCAAGCTGCTGTGATGAGCTATATCAACACAAGTGCTGCTGTAAAAGCTGTGTCTGACATATGCTGCACATCTGCAAATTCAGTGAAGGTGGCAAACTCCCTTGCTGAATATGAGATAATATTTGCGCCTGATAAAAACCTTGCTGCATATACCCAGACAAAGACAACCAAGAAGATAATCCCTTTTGACGGCCACTGCTATGTGCATGATAAGATAACTGCAGAAAGCGTAAGAAAAGCAAAGGAGATGCATCCACTTGCCAAGGTGATGGCCCATCCTGAATGCCCTATGGAAGTGATAAATGAAGCTGATGCTGTATGCTCGACAGCGCAGATGATAAAATATGCCAAGGAAAGCGGCGCTTCTGAGTTTATCGCTGTTACTGAGTGCGGGATGGCTAATGTTTTAAAACGGCTTATACCCGATAAAACTTTCTATGCTGCTGGCGGGACATGCATACAGATGAAGAAGATAACTCTTGACAAGGTATATAACTGCCTGCTTAATGAGACGAACAAAGTGGAAGTGCCTGAAGAAATAATGATAAAGGCAAAGTTAGCGCTTGAAAGGATGATAAATATATCCTAAACATTTAAATAGTTTCTTTTAGTCATCTTTTTCATGGATAGAAGAAAAATACTCGAAAGGTCTTTCCAAAGAGGGCATCTCTTAACAGTCAAGAGTAAATTCTACAGGGACTGGATCGATACTTTTATCATCGATGAGATAAAGGCGGATTTTGGGAAAGGAGATATAACCTCTGAAGCTGTGCTTATGAACAAGAAAGCAAAGGCTACTGTGTTTTCACGCTCTGCAGGAGTTATTGCAGGGATAGAAGAAGTCTGTTATATCTTAAGGTCATATGGCCTGGATGTTAGGGAGTTAGTGAAGGATGGTGAAAAAATTAGAAAGGGCTCTAAGATACTGGAGATAAGCGGGAAGGCAAACAGTATACTCAAGCTTGAAAGGACTGCCCTTGATATGCTGTCAAGGATGAGCGGTATTGCATCTTTGACCAACCAACTGGTGAAAAAGGCAGGAAAGGTTGGAATTGCGCCTACAAGAAAGACTGAGTGGAGATTCATAGATAAAAAAGCAGTGTTTGTGGGGGGCGGGCTTACGCATAGGCTTGCTCTTTGGGAGTCGATACTTATCAAGGATAATCACCTTGATGCACTTAAGAAAGAAGGCGTTCATGATCCTGTGGTTGTCTCTATAGAAAGGGCATGGAAGAATAGAAAGAGAGGTGCCTTTATCGAGATAGAGGCCTCTAATGAAGCAGATGCATTTAAGGCTGCACAGAAATTTAAGGAGCTGCAAGGAAACTCATATAATACACCTTGCTTTATCATGCTCGATAATATGAAACCTGCAGCCATCAAAAAGATAATCAGAAGATTAAAAGCGCTAAACAATCATGTGATGATAGAGGCATCGGGCGGAATTACGCCTGACAACCTTAAAGCTTATTCCAAGACTGGTGTTGATGTAATATCCATGGGATATCTTACCACAAGCTGCAAAGCGCTTGACATGAAGTTGAGGTTTATATGAAGATCGGAGTAATTGGATGCGGTGCAATCGGTTCTGTGTTGTGCAAATTTATAGATAAAGAGCTGCCGCAGCATGAGCTCGTAGCGATAAATGATATCGATGAGGAAAAAGCACAGAAGCTTGCAAAGTCTTTGCAGAAGAAGCCAAATGTTGCTTCCATCGATGAAGTGATTGGCGATTCATGGCTGGTCATAGAAGCTGTAAACCCTTCTGTTGTCAGAAGCATACTAGAGAAATGCATTACAAAGAAAAAACATCTGATGGTGATGAGTGTGGGCGGAGTGATACAGAATCTTGAATTACTCGACAAGCTAACAGCACGGCTGTTTGTCCCATCTGGGGCCATATGTGGTATAGATGGGGTAAAGGCAGCAAGCATCGACAGGATAGATTCTGTCACGATAACAACAAGCAAGAATCCAAAGAGCCTAACTGGTGCTCCCTTTATTATTGAAAACAAGATAGAGCTGGACAAGATAAAGAAAAAGACAGTCATCTTTGATGGAAATGCGCTTTCTGCAATAAGGGGGTTTCCTAAAAACATCAACGTCGCCGCAACACTGAGCCTTGCTGGGATTGGGGCTGAGAAAACCAAGGTAAAAATTGTCGCTGACCCTTCTCTTTCCACCAATAACCATGAGATCGAAGTGGTAGGGAGCTTTGGCAAGATATATACAAGGACTGAAAATGTTGTAAGCCCGCTGAATCCCAAAACCTCGCATATGGCTGTCTTGTCTGCATGCGCGACATTAAAAAGGCTGACCGGATTTTTGAAGATTGGGAATTGATAGGTGGTAAGTCAGTTACATGCCTAAATCAAAATAGGGATAGGGTATAATAAAATATATATATGTTTTATACTATCCAATCTGTAGAGAGAGGTGAATACAATGGTTAGAAAAGGAAGTAAACCGGTCATTAGTGGGTTTGCAGATGGTACTGGAGGACCTAATCCTCAGTATACTGCGCCTGTTGCCTCTATTGGTGAGGATTTAACTGCTCAGGGTGAAGGAGGGGCCCCTCCTGACGCAAATCCGATGCAAGAAGTTGCTGAACAACCTCCTGCTTCACCAAGCAGTATAGATGCAGTAGTTGGAGCGGGATCTGGTGAAAAACCTGATCAGTTAGAGGTTGCGTTGGCTACTGCGCCTCAGAAATATTTACTGATTCTTCAAGCAACAAGTGAAAGTGGACCAAAAAGAGAAATGGAAATAGCTCCAGATATGGCAGTTGGTAGTCCACCCGCAACATTATATCAGATGCATCTATATGCAATGGGCGAGCAAGTTACAGTTGGAGACAGACTATATACACCAGAACTTAACCGTGAGCAAACCAGATTTGCGTCTTATCTAAGACTTGAACAACAAACAGGAGATGGTAAAAAGAGAGAGTGGGAATTTATCCTTTGTAGGCCTGGCCAACAAAACAGATCTGTACATGGTGACTATGTCACTTTTCACACAGATAGTGTTACTTTGCCTGACGGTACGCTCCAGCTTCACGCAATTAAAGTCGGCGGCAGAGTCTTAGGTAAATACAGGTGAAAAGTGAGACAAGATGCTAAATGGGGGCACATTAAATCATTTAGTATCTGATTTTTTTATTGCTTCTAATGTCTTATACAAGCCAACTAAAGCCAAAACAAATATTAGGTTTGTTGATCGTGTAAACTCATTATCAAGCAGTGATGGTCCTGTATTTTTTACACCAATTGGAACACTGGATGAGGTTGAAAGATTCGATTTAAGCAACAGACATTATTCTTGGATTCAAAGACTAAGGGCATCTTTATTGGATGAAATTTTGTCCGAACACTCTCTTTTGGGATTTGGCAGAGCAACCCATCAAAGTAATATTGGTGATGCAGAAAAACTGCGTGAGATAGTAAGGCATATTTTTTCCAATATACTCCCTGCTATGTATGAATTTGGGGCATATAGATCACAGTTTGATGAAGGGGAACAAAAGACCGCTGTTCACAGGGTATTTGACAGACTTGCTTTAAGTTACGGGGAAGCACCGTCTGATGGAATACCTATCCCTCAGATTGTTAGCCGTATAAGAGAAAATACTGCTCTGCCAAATACCCAATGCATAACCTCTGAGCTGCAATATTCTGACCCATGGAAGAGCACACTTGCAGGATCCTTTCCACCTGCCCAGGGAAATTCCTTATTAGCTCAAATTTTTAGAGGTATGCCCTATTTTGGTCATAGTGGAAAAATTTATAGGCTTTCTCCAATTTCTTTTTTTGCATGGAACAGACCAAAAATTAGCTCTGATGACAGAGAATTTTGCTTAGAGGAGAGTGCAGATTTTAGCACACTAAACGGGCAATATGCAAAGATGCTTGAGCTTCAACTTAGGCACCAATTGCTGGATCAGCTTAAAACAGATAGCCAGATACTCAATGGAATTCGCAATCCCGAGTGGTATATTGAAAGGGCAATACAAAGCGGATACTTTGAGTGGGATTTTGTAGGATTTTTTGTTTATAGAGAGTCACGATACCCTTCATGTTGCGTGTTTAGAAGGATAAGCAAATTTGCAGTAGTTGATCCATTAGATAATAATCCTGATCCAGATGAAAGAAGATGCTTCTTCTTTGGAGAGACACGGGTCGGTATGAAAGTTTCATATACTTATCAGATTGACACGGGAGAACGACCATTTGTGATTGATAAAATAGACCACCCCGCAGACATGGGAGATTATATATGCAATGCTGGAAGCTATCCTGGTGATGTTGCTAATCAGATTTCAGAAGGGATAGCCACACTTAGGCATTCCATTACTCCTGAAAATTCATACAAGTTTCTAAATAAAGGAAGGCAACTCACAGTCAGGCAAGCAAGAAATCGAGGATTTGAGGTTTACCAAAGAAGATGAATATTGAAGAGCTTATACCGGATGAGATTTTAATAAGTAAGGGGGTGCAGGATTATTGCATTACTACTATTGACATCGTAAGGAGACTTGCAGGGGAAAGGACTGGAACACCCCAGCATATTGAGTGGGATTCGGACATGGTTTGTTTAAGAGGAGATAACCAGAGAATTGTTAGGGGGATAATTCCTCCATCTGAGAGTTATGTAGGCCCTGCTTCTGTATACGTTCCCGGGCATGCAATAAAGGCAAATTTGGATGAAGGGCTTAAAGCACTTAGGCAAGCCGATGGCGCAGATTATATTGTAAGTGGGATTTTACACAGCCATGCAGGATTTGGAAAGGGCTTTTCAGGGACAGACTATGGTGATTTTAGTAGTGAAGGCAGGAGAATTGCGAGGGATTTGTTAGTTTATAATAGATTAACGCTTTTTTCTCTTTTTGATGCTAAGCCGTATGTAACAATTGACGGAAGGGTGCAAATAACAAGTAGTGAGAGCGAATTTGATCCCGTGGTAAGCAGAGTTATACCTGCTGATGAGAGAATATTAGGTTTATTGAAGCAGCACGGTTTAAAAAGAGGTGAAGGATTCAATCCTTTAACTTTCTGTCACGAGCTTCTTGGATTAGTGGAAACAGAGCACCGTCAAATCATGCAGTTAGGCATTGCCCAGGCTGTAGTGGTTGATGCCAGCAGAAGACAGCCATTTGGAATCATTGGCTATCACTACTCCCAGCTTTTTAGCGGTCCTGCAGAAGGCATCTGGCGTACAAAAGAAGTAGGTGTTAGAACAGTTCCTGTTGAGAATGACATGAGGTTTGATGAAGGAGAATTAGCAGAAATCATGAGAAAAAGCCTGCATATTTGCGAGCATCCCAAACATCATAGGAAAAAGACTAGGTCATATGGCACAACCGGAGGACATGGAATTGGTAAATATCTTTTATCTCAACCTCCTGATAGCGCAAAACTTGCATATAGGTTTGTTTTTACTGCAGCAGGATATGTGGGAAAATTTGGAGCTCCGGATAGAAAATATGCTCACTACATTGCCGGAATGCTGGGCCTCCTCGATGAGCAGGGGATATCTGGCGCTATTAAGAGCCTTGGTCCTCTTTCACAGGATCCTGAACCTGATAGGTTAAGATTAGTGGAATATAGCTCAGCAACGCAGGCTGTGTGTAAACGATTGACTCCGCCAAACAAACTGGAGTTGGACTTTGTTAGGGATTTCGGTTCTGCGGATTCAATAACTGGTATAAACAAGGTGTTAGATCAATACGTGCCGCAATTTTTAGGAGGTAGGAATGGCCAGGTATGACAGGCAAGAAAGATTATGGGGTCAGGAAGGGCAGGCTAAGCTTGCAGATTCAACGATAGCAATTATAGGAGAGGATCCTTTTGCTTTCCCTGCAGCCCTAAATGCAGCTCTTGTGGGTGTAAACGCAAGGCTGTTTATTAGCGGAATAGGTGTAGAAGGGAGTTATGCGCTTGATTTCACATTAAAAGGAAGAAATCTTTCTGCCGAATATACTGATGTACTGCAAAAAATTAATCCTTTTGTTAGGGTATCTGGGCTGCCAGTTACGTTTGAATCTAGAGAGGACAATCATTTCCTAGATGGTGTAGAAGCTATTGTTGATGCAACAAATAATCCAGTTTCAAAAAAGGTTGGATTAGAGTTTGCATTGCAGCGACGAATTCAATTTATTTCGATGCAAAGTATTGAAGGATACAGCGTAATAGAGACTGGAAATCACACTGATGGTCAGTTTAAAGGTGCCCCAAAGGATTGCTGTTTGGCCTGGCCTGCAGGAGCATTAGCAATTGAGAAAGCAATAAGATTTATGGTTTACAAACAGATAGAGGATGAACCTTTGTTTCTTAATCCCGGATACACATTTCCATTTGATCATACTAGTGATGCAAAGTTGCCTGATAAAAACCAGTTGTCAGGAAAGACAGTCATGGTTGTGGGAGTTGGCGGCCAGGGATGCTTTGCAGTTCCAATCCTTGTTGAGTCAAATCCTGCAAGAGTCATATATGTGGATCATGATTCTGTCAAAGACCATAATCTATCAAGGCAACCTTTTTACTGGGATTCTGTTGGAAGATATAAAGCAGAGGTTTGCGCAGAGAAACATAATAAGATGGTTGGAGGAGAGATTGCTGTTCCGCTTGTTAGGAAATTTGATGAACATTTTGATTATCCTGAACAGATAGATGTGATCTATGGATTTACTGATTCCATGTTCTCTAGGATGCTCATAAGTCATTATTGCAGCAGGAAAGGAATAACATTTATTGCAGCAGGATCTGATCCAGGAGGAGCTGAGTTTTGCAGTTATGTTCCCGGCATAACTAGTTGCTATATCCACCAGTATCTAGCTTTGATTGAATCGGCAAAACAGGAAGAGAGAATTGCAAGGCAAGGCTGCATTGACAATCCAAACGCACAGGTTGTAATGCCTAACTGTTTTGCAGGATCAATGGCTGTGACTATGTCTGGTTATGACGCAACCCCCTTTAGCGGCAGGTTAACATACCGGCCAAGCACACCTGCATTTGGAAGATTATCAAAAGAGCCCTGCCGCTGCCACATAGACGGACCGCCTGATCTAAGGATTTAAGTTTCTGTAAATTGGATTTCTTACACTTTCCCACAAAGTTTTTTAAACATGTCTTGATTCTGAAGAGAAAATCATGTATGAGCTGATAATCACTGAAAAGCCTGCAGCTGCAGAGAAAATTGCCTCTGCCCTTGCTGATGGAAAGCCGATAAGGGAAAATCTTGGCGGTGTTCCCTACTATAAGATAACCCGCGGCAAGAAGGATATCGTGGTGGCATGCGCTGTAGGACACCTGTACGGGCTTGATGAAAAAAAATCCAGCTGGAAGTTTCCTGTCTTTGACATCGAATGGCAGCCTGCACATGAGTCAAAAAAGTCAGCTGGTTTTTCTAAGAAGTATCTGATGGCCATAAAAAAATTATGCAAGGATGCAAACGAATTTACTGTTGCTACTGATTATGATGTTGAGGGAGAAGTCATAGGGCTTAATGTTGTTCGATATGCCTGCCATAAGAAAGATGCTTCTCGAATGAAGTTTTCTACATTGACCAAGCCTGATCTTGTCGAAGCATATGATAATAAATCAAAGAGCCTTGACTGGGGACAGGCGAATGCAGGAGAGACAAGGCATTTTCTTGATTGGTTCAATGGGATAAACTATTCGCGGGCGCTTACCTCTGCCTACAAAAGCACCGGCGGCTTTAAAGTGCTGAGCATTGGAAGGGTCCAAGGACCGGCACTTAAGATAATAGTCGATAGGGAGAAAGAGATAAAGAAATTTATTCCTGTGCCTTACTGGCAGATAGAACTTAACGCCAATGTAAACAAAGGAGAGATAACCGGCTGGCATATCAAAGACAAATTCTGGCAGAAATCAGAAGCTGACTCTGTGATGGAAAAAGTCAAGGGACAGAAAACCGGAAGGATCGCAAGTGTAGAGAAAAGCCAATTCAAGCAGCAGGCGCCTAATCCTTTTGATCTCACATCACTACAGGTCGAAGCATATCGTGTTTTTAAGATACAGCCTAAAGATACCCTGGCTATAGCCCAGGAGCTGTATACCTCAGGATGCATATCTTATCCAAGAACTTCATCAAACCAACTGACGCCCAAGATAGGATATTCCAAAATCCTCAGCCTCTTATCACGCCAAGGGCATTATTCTGAATTATGCAGCAAGCTCTTAAAAGGAAAGCTTACTCCTAATAATGGAAGCAAGACTGATCCTGCTCATCCTGCCATATATCCAACAGGAAACGAACCTCATGCAGAGAGCAGGGCCCTTAAGATCTATGATCTTATAGTCAGGCGATTCATGGCAACGTTTGGAGAGGATGCTGTCCGTGAGACAGTGAAAGCAAACACTGAGGTCAAAGGCGAGATATTTGTCGCCAAAGGAACAAGGACTATCGAGAAAGGATGGTTCATATATTATGGGCCTTATGTCAAACTTGAAGAGGAAGAGCTTCCTAAGGTTACTGAAAACGATACGGTGAATATCAAGAAAATAACCATGCATGACAAGGAAACATCGCCTCCAAAAAGGTACACCCCTGCTTCCATAATAAAAGAACTGGAAAAGAGAGGGCTTGGAACCAAGGCAACACGCGCCTCTATCGTCGATACTCTGTTCCAGAGGAGCTATGTGCATGGACAGCAGTCTATAGAAGCTACAGAGCTTGGGATAAACACTATAGATACCTTGGGTAAATATGTTCCAAATATAATCGATGAAGAGCTCACCAGACATTTTGAAGATGAGATGGAGCAGATAAGGGAAGGGAAAACTAATCAGGCAGTAGTGCTTGGAGAAGCAAAGGATGCAATAGCGAAAGTGGTAAATGACTTCAAGAAGCATGAGAAAGTCGTCGGCGAGAGCTTAAAACAAGCATTCTGGCAGGCCAAGGATACTATGAACACGCTTGGAAAATGCCCTGCATGCGGAAAAGGAAACCTGATGATCAGGAAAGGAAAGTTCGGAAGCTTTGCAGCATGCTCAGAATATCCGGCATGCAAGACTACTGTCAGCTTACCCAGAGGGGCCAATATCAAGGCAACTAAAAAAGAATGCGAGGTCTGCAAATTTCCAATAGTTAAAGAGCTCAGGAAAAAGTCTGCAAAAGAATTTTGCCTAAATCCAAACTGCAAATCGAAAAACATCACTGGTGAAGCCCTCAAAGAAGCAAAAGCTGTTGAAAGCGGAGAGAAGAAATGCCCAAAATGCGGCGGAATACTGGTCATTCGCAAATCCATCTATGGGAGTTTTCTTGGTTGTTCAACCTATCCTAAATGCAAGCATACTGAAAAGTTAGAAAGCAATAAAACAGAAAGCAGTAAATCTTCGCCATAGACTTTCCTATACAAATTAGAATGTATTAAGCTCTTGACGGGGGCTCTACTGTCTTTCAAAACTCTTGATTTGTTTGTCAAGAACCGCCGGGCTGAAGAGCCTCGGTGCGTGTTCTTGAGCATGCTCAGAAACCACCTTCTTACTCCGAGCTGAAGCAGGGAGATTGCGAGTGGTGGTTTCTGACATCTCAAAGGT
>DASRUK010000007.1:0-2697 GCA_035655475.1 Candidatus Nanoarchaeia archaeon | reverse complement strand
CATCCATAATTTTGTCAATCCAAATATGGAACTTAAAGGCAGGACGCCTGCCGAGGCTGCAGGCATCAAACTTGACTTGGGAAGAAATAAGCTGCTGAAATTGATAGAGATTTCATGTATGCCGAAGAGTTAACAGTGCCCAATAAAAGATAGATTTAAATAGGCTTTTTGATTTGTTTTTCATTAGGTTACAGAACAAGGCAAAGGGGCTCAAAATTTGCACAAAGCTCTATGAGCAACCAGATTTTGTCTACACCTACTGCCTTGTGTAAAATCCTAGAGCAAGAAGATAAGCTGGCCAAGAAAGCCGGAAAAAAGAGGGACAAAGAGATTATCCTCAAGATCAGTTACCAGAACTTCTGCAATCGTAGCGGTAAATGCCATTGCAAGAATTATATAGGCATTGCTCAATAACATAAGTCCAAACAAGATATTTACCCCAAGTTCAGAAGCGCTGCCTATCAAAGACTTATCCCTAAACAACAATGTCTTTCCAAACCTTCCGCCGATAGCTGCTGCAAGGCCTCCAAAGATGCTCATCATAAGGGCTGCGACAGCAATCCTTGCATCAAAGACCGCCAGGCAGATTATAGTCGAAAGCATGAAGTATACACCACTGTGCATCCTTCTTTCTTCTTTTGCTTTAAGAATCCTGTTCATCCAGGGAATCTGCATGTTGAGTTCAAGCCTTAGGTATTCTGCAAACAGGAATAGCAGCAGGATAAAGACGAGCACAAGCAATGCGATCTTTCTTGAAACGCTATAGGCTAAAATAAAATAAAGCCCTGCTATCAGAAGTATAAAAAACTGGAAAGATTTTTTCCTCAGCTCTACAATAACCGGCGATGGCATAATAGCTATTCCTTAAAGCTGCACTATATAAAGTTTGTTGAAATACGGCAGCCGGGATTCGAATTCCCGAATTATCGCTATGCGGTAATTTCCCGGGTAACAAGCTTGGGAAGCTCGTATCTTAACCACTGGATCACTGCCGTATAGATAAAGTAAATAATAGCTTGAATAAAAATTTATTGAAATTTGAGAAGATATGTTATTAAACAAACCAGCATTCTTGAAATTATGGCTCCACACTTTATCGCTGAATGCCCTATTGTCGATTATGGATTTAAAGATACTCCTTGTCGACACCCAGAATATAGAGTAGAAACTCCTATTGGAACGCTGGATATTAGTTCATTGGATTTAAAGTGTCGGGGATTGGAATGGGATTTGGTAGAGGCAGTGAGAAAAGGCCAAGTATTTATAGGAATTAGATATAACCATGATGGTAAAACTACATACTTTTTTTCAGATCAACAACTAGCTAGGGTTCGTGAAGTAAATCAAGAATCTGAGGAATGGCTGAGAAAAAACCATCTTCCGCAAAATCTACCTAAAGACGTTGAAGAAAGATTAAGAGAATCTGATTTTTAATTATGCTTCCTTGTCTTCATCCTCACCAGAATAAGAAGGGACAGCTGATTTTGAGATGACCATAACGTCACCAATAGCCCTTACAAGCTGATGAGGGACAATAACCCCTTTTGCTGAACCCAGGACTCTTGTGAGGAAAGAGTTCTTAGTCGCTCTTACCCTCCAGCCAAAAATCTTGTTTGCTGTAAGGATAGACTCTTCTACCTCGCCAAAGTAATCGCCAGAATCAGTGAAAACCTTCATGTCGTAAGTTTCTGAAATCCTTTTCATCTTCAGCATCGAAATCCCCTCCTAGCTCTATGATTAGTAGATTAAAATTAAAAGCCTAAACTATATAAACTTAGCGGTTTTCCTACCTGCCAATGGAGTATAGAAATATTACTGTCGTTGGTACTTCCCATATCGCAAAGCAGAGCCTGGATGAGGTTGCAAGAGAAATAGAATCCAAGAAGCCTTCCATTATTGCAATAGAGCTTGACAGGAAAAGACTGCATGTATTGTTCAACCGCAAGGACAATAAGATAAGCATCTATGCAATCTCAAAGGTAGGGCTCAAGGGATATATCTTTGCATTGATTGGAGCATGGGCTGAAAAGAAACTTGGTGAGCATGTTGGAGTGATGCCTGGCTCAGAGATGAAAAGCGCTGCTGAGATAGCCAAGAAAAAAGGGATAAGGCTTGCGCTAATAGACCAGGATATAGAAGTTACTCTTAGCAGACTTTCAAAGAGCCTAAGCTGGAAAGAGAAACGCAATTTTATCGCTGATATCTTCAAAGGTGTTGTGCTTCGCAAGAAAGAGGTAGAGTTTGACCTGACGACTGTTCCTGACAAAAAGCTCATAAAAAAATTGCTTGGGCAGGTAAAAAAGAGATACCCTAACATCTACAGAGTGCTTGTTGCCGAAAGAAACCAGGTGATGGCTGACAACCTGATAAAGCTGATGAAGACCAATGAAGGAAGGATACTTGCGTTTGTCGGAGCAGGGCATGAGGAAGAGATAATAACATTAGTGAAAGAAAGGATAAATAAGATAGATATCTCTTATACTGTGAATGTGGGAGAGCACAGGGTAAGTGTTTAGTTTTGGTATGTATTAAGCTCTTGACGGGGGCTCTACTGTCTTCAAAACTCTTGATTTGTTTGTCAAGAACCGCCGGGCTGAAGAGCCTCGGTGCGTGTTCTTGAGCATGCTCAGAAACCACCTTCTTACTCCGAGCTGAAGCAGGGAGATTGCGAGTGGTGGTTTCTGACATCTCAAAGGT
>DASRUK010000006.1:0-3862 GCA_035655475.1 Candidatus Nanoarchaeia archaeon | reverse complement strand
GAGGTCTGAAGCTTTCTCCAGGCATCGACTATTGAAGGATCGTTGGTAAGCTTTACTTCTTTTTCCATCTGATATAGGCTGCTTGCAGCTGACTGCTGCATCTTGTTTCCAAGCCAAGCAGACAAGTCTCTTTCTATATCTGCCCACGATATCATGTTATGTATGTCTAGCTCAGAGACAGGCTCATACGACTTTATCAGCTCAGAGGGAGTCATAAAGTTATTGTCAGGATGATTTAGTATCTTCCTAGGCAGATGCCGCATGAACTCAAATATCCCTGTCTCCTCCCATTGGTGCTCGCCGAACGTCTCATAGTCCATGAAAAGATTGATGCAATTAGCATTACCGTTTGCAGCATTTATCCACTCGCTGTATTTGTCTGCGTTCAAAGGATGTTCTTTCCACCCTTTGTCAGAGAATCTAAAGGCGATGTCATCAGACAGCCGATAATTCTTCAATAGCAGCTTTATGTGCTTAGCTCCAAGGGGCCTATACAAAAAGTTAGGGCTTCTCCACCCTAGTATATGGTCAGCGCCTTCACATAATATCCCTTTGTATCCCATCCCCTCGACAAAGTTTGCAAGCTCGTTGTTATAGATGAGCTCAGTATTTCTAAATACAGAAGGGCTTTGTCCAAAAAGTTTTTTTATCTTGTGGTTATGCATCTTTACCTGCTCCTTGAACTCTTCCTTTGAATATAGGAACGCAAGGCTATGGTGATATGTTTCGTCGAGTATTTCAACTCTGCCGGTATCAGAAAGCTCTTGAAAGCTCGAAAGCACATCAGGCGCATACTGCTCAAATTGTTCGAGCACAACTCCGCTGAATGAATAAGATATCTTGAACTCTGGATTATTCTTAAGTAACTCAAGCATGAGTTTGTTTGCAGGAGTATAACATTTCCTTGCTACCTTTGCCATTATCTCTCTATTCTTCTCTTCGTGATGATAATTGCGATTATTGCCTATATCAAAGACCATATAATTTCTAAGTCTGAAAGGCTGGTGAACCTGGAAATAAAAGCACACAGATACCATCAGCGACCACCCATGACTTTGTTGTATATCTCGATGCATTTCCTTGCAGGATTATCCCATGAAAACTTTTTTACTTCATTATAACCATTTTCACTTAACGACTCTTGAGCTTCCCTGTATCTGATCACTCCTATGATAAGTCCTGCCATCCTTTCGGTGTCCCAAAAATCTGTCTTTAAGCAGTTGCCGATAACCTCAGACACTCCTGATTGGTTGGATATGATTATAGGAGTCTTGTTCTTCATGGCCTCAAGAGCAGTAAGTCCAAAAGGTTCTGATACAGATGGCATGATATAGACATCTGCCATCTGATACGCTCTTTCAATATCTTTTCCTGTCAAAAACCCTGTGAAAAGAACCTTATCGCCTATTCCAAGCTCAGCTGCTTTCTCGACCATATCAGCAGCCATATCTCCAGATCCTGCCACCACAAATCTGGCATCAGGTTCATAGTCAAGCACTCTTTTTGCAGCAAGAAGGAAATAATCTGGCCCTTTTTGCAAAGTGACCCTTCCAAGGAAAAGCACGACCTTATGGCTGCTTCTGATAGAATGGCTGCCATAACTCTCAATCACAGAATCATTATCCACTGCATTATGCACGACAAAAACCTTCTCAGGGCTTACACCATAATGTTCAATTACCTTTTTTCGTGTATAGTTGCTTACAGCAATTATCGCATCAGCAGCATGCATCCCTTCTCGCTCAAGGTCATACACTGCCTGATTTACATTTCCGCCTGTCCTGTCAAATTCAGTAGCATGCACATGAAGAACAAGCGGTTTCCCGGAGACGCTTTTTGCTATCTTTCCAGCAGCATAGGTCATCCAGTCATGGCAATGTATCACATCATGCAGCTCTTCTTTGGCGATAGAACCTGCCTTAAGCGCATACCTGCAGACCTCTGAAAAGAGATTCTCACCATATATTTCTCTATGTCTCTTGCTGAGATTCTCTGAAAGCACACTCCGTTTGTATTGTCCAGGAGTCATGTAGCCTGCGAGCTTTGTGTTGATGCCTCTAAGCCTTACCTTTGATATGCTGTTTGCAGCTATAAGATTTACATGCCCTGATTTTGTATCGTCGGTGACATAAGGAAGCACAAATGTGATGTCCACATTGTTTCTTGAAAGCCCATTTGTAAGGCCGTAGCATGCAGTTCCAAGCCCTCCTGTATTGAACGGAGGAAACTCCCAGCCAAACATCAGAACTTTCATAGCCTTATCTCCCTCCGCACTATGTCATTGCGATGCACATTGTGGACGCCAAAAAGCTGGATATAGTTGACACCGAGCTCAGAAAGCTCAAAGACGCGTGCATACTTAGAACTGAACGCTTCTCTGATAAGACCTTTGCCGACAAGATATGTTAGATGAAGCTCGACTGTTCTCCAGTTTATCCTTGTCTCATAAGAAAGCTGGTTTATTGTATGCTGGCCTGTTGACAGGCATAGAAGTATCTCTTTACGAAGATCGCTGAATGTTCTTTTACCTGCAATCATGCGCAGAGCCTCTGCGTATTATGATAACAAATTCCCACTATTATGAAACTCCGCAGTTACTTATATATAAATATTAGGGGCGATTAGATATTACTGCTAAATAGAGAAAAAGTTCATACCGTCTGCATCACAAGAAAGAGCGCCTGGCTCCATCCAAGAGGGCTGTTTTCATTATGCATGTCTGAATTGGCAAAATAAAGCTCAGGAAGCTCTCCTTTTTCGTTTACAGCATTAAAAGCCTTCTTCATATAGTAGGTGTATTTATCAGTCATCCCAAGCTGGTTGTAGATTATTGCAAGCCACGAAAGCCCTTGCGTCCATTCAGCTTCACCATTGTTGTTGTAATAATTATCCCCTTTGTACCTTATCACTCCCTTTTCTCTCACAAGATCCTTTTCCACATTCTCAAGGATTGACAACGCTATCTCTCTGCTTACGACATTATAGGGATAGATCAAAGATAACAAAGCCATGTCAACATCTTTACTCTCACTTTCTCTTGGAAGTAGTCTAGATAAAGCATCTTCTCCTTTCGATATGATCTCTTCAGGAACCTCGACTAGTTTACTTATTTTATTAAGTCCAGCAGCACATGCGCCGATTGATGAAGCATGTAATTCTTCTTTTTCTTCCCATATACCGTTGTCTCTGTCCTGCCAGTATTGAATACTCTCAAGATAGTATACCAATTTCTGAAGTATCCTTAGGTCATTTTCATCCCTTATGATTTTAACACCTTTTTCCTCAAGTTCTCCGATCTTAAACAAAAGAGCGCCGACAGCATCGTTCTGCTTGTTGCCCCAGTTGTCCCATACCTCTTCCATGGTTATAGGGTCATACCTGGCATGTATATACTGGTAGGCAAACTTAGGTTTTTCCTTGATAGCCCAATCTATCTTATATTCATGTTTAAAAAGTAAGTCAAGTAAGGCTCTGTAAGTAGCTCTGACCTCATTAAAATCATTAACAGCCTCAAATCCAAGAGATTCATATATATTGTCCCTGATCCAGCTAAGGTTATAGCCTGTCTTGACATGTATAGACGAAGCTGAAAACAGGCCAGTAGGGTGCTTTAACCCTTTTAATATCTTGATGCTTTGCTTTATCATCGTAGTTTGACTGCGCTGGTTGCCTTTATAAATCTTATGGAGTTATACTACTAATAAGTGGTTAATATGCTCTGTTCAGCTTGGTGAGGAATGTTTATAGTAAGTTAAATAGAAAAGTTCTTATATAAGTACCCCTTCTGTAATTAGCAAGAGGTGATATAGATGGCATTAAGAACCAAATTTCATCATTCGTCAAGTATTTTTAAGAGACTGTA
>DASRUK010000005.1:0-6549 GCA_035655475.1 Candidatus Nanoarchaeia archaeon | reverse complement strand
CGTCTGTCAAGGCGATCACCAATAGTTACCTCTGAGATATTAATTACTGTTCCATCAAGATAACTTTTCTCAGTTAATCCTACTTCCCTTGCCTCAAAATTATAATGTAATGCATCGGTTGGTGAGTGATAAGTATGCCCTCTCGCAACATAGCCGTTGGCCAGCTTTGTTTTCTTTTCCCTCATATCGCAGCCAGTTAATGCACTTGAGGCTGTAACTCCACCTAAAGTTAACCCGCTTGCTTTGAGAAAGTCCCTTCTTGAAATCATATATTTAGGGAGTAATCATTATCTTATAAATTTTTCTCATCACTCTTCGAAATCTTTATAAAAACAGATGAGTAATCTTATTGCATGGAAAAGAAGGTCTTGGTTGTTGATGTTGATGAAACCCTATTGAATATAGAGCCTCTTTTCTTCCTGAGAAGGTTTAGGAAAGACTATCAAGACTATAACGGCAAATTGACCAATTTCCCAGGCATAGGCAAAGAATACTATATTGTTCCAAGGCCTAGGGCAATGGAGTTTTTAACGATAGCAAGCTTAAACTTTGAATTGGTAGCCTTTTCGGTTGTTGGTAGAGAGATAACAGCAAGAAAGCTTGAGGTTCTTGGATTTAAGCCTTTTTTCAAGAAGATATATGGGAAGGAGGATCTTGCCAATAATAAAAAATCCCTTGAGGCGATTAGCAAGGATTTAGATGTGCCTGTAAGTGATATTGTGGCAATTGATGATGTTCCAGAGATATTTGAGAGTGGAATCGTTATTCCTGTCAAGCCGTTTTTCATGGGAAAGCATGGAAAATATGAACATGAGGAGCATGAGGATAATCTTTTAGGTGCAATAAGCCAGGCCCTAAACATAAGCCAGGGAATAAAAAATCCAGACCACAACAAGCTGCAGGGTATTTTTTAAGCCTCAAACTGTGTTGTGAAGCTGTAGCCACCTATGGGGTATGGGCCCAGTTTGAGCAATCAAAGTTGTCCCTCCTATAAATTAAAAAGGAAATTATCCTCTTTTTTTCGCTTTCTGAAAACCTAAGGGAATTTACAATCAATGCTATTTCCTTGTCTTGGAGTGTTTTTATCATTGCGATATCTTCCTCATTAAATCCAAAGTATTCGAGCAATGCAGTCTTTGTTGATATATTTCCCTTCTGGAGAATCTGCTCAACCTTTTCAAGATAATCTGTATCCAGCTTTTTGCCTACATCTAATTTTACGAATGCTGAAGATGGCCTGGCTATATCCCTGAGGATTTTATCATGGTCAAAGGCAGTAAGGTGCTCATTGACAAAGATGTTTGCGGTGTGCCTGTCTTTGTTTCCAATCAGCAGGTCAAGCAGGACTATCCTTTGTAATCCTCTTTTCTGTGTGGGGTTTAAGCCGTGCCTGTAATTGCACAATAGGATTGAGTCTTTGTGGTAGTCCATAAGTATCCCCTTTCCCTGGATTGAATATAATTTCAAGGTTCTAACACTGAGCTTTTCTGCTAATTTCTGAACTAGCAGCTCATACTGAATGATCTTGCTATCATTGATCTCCTTGAATAGTAATGTCTTCTCATCCTGCCTGCAAAGGTATAGCCTCATGGGTCTTCCTTTTGAGTCCTTAAGTTGCCTTAATATCTGCATTTTGAATTAACCTCCTCCTTCTTTCAAGGCCTGCTTTTTCCAAGGCGTTGTTCCATGTGCCAAACCTTTCTCTAAAAGTAAGTGCACAAGGAAACCCTCGCTGATGATTCGCTTCTTCGTATGAAGGGCTTCTCCCTAATCTCCTGGCAAGCCTTCTTAACAAAATGATTAAATCCATGTCAGAATATTTCCTTCGCCTGTTTGGCTCAAGACCTGCTGCAAGCAAAGCCTTATTCCAACTCTGGAATCTGGTGATAAATACCTTTGAGTCTGGAAAGGCAGGAGCAAGACTCATGTCTCTGGAAGAAGGGCTTTTGCTTATCCTTTCCGCAAGGATTCTGAGAAGCTGTAATAATTCTTCATTGGTATAATGTTTAAGCTTGTTTAAGTTTAGCCCTGCTGCCCTAAGGGCAATGTTCCATGCCCCAAACTCGGCAATAAATGTTGATGAATTAGGGAAGTTCTTAGCATTATTCATATCAAATGCACTGGGAGTTTTCCCCAAATCTTTTGCAAGGCGCTGCAAATACAGCAAAAGTATTTCCTTGCCATACTTTTTTCTTCTATATCTCATCTTAGCCTATGTAGTTTAGGTTGCTCTTTAGCAAAGACATTCTTTTTTGGAAGTCCTCAGGGGGTATCTCCCCATGCGCAAATCGTAGCTTAAGAATCTCGATGGGATCAGTTATTTTGGAAAAATCCATTTTGTCTGGGATTTTCTTTTCTTCCTTTTCTATCTTGGGAACATCGCTGAAATTGGAGCTAATCCGTTGGTAGTTGTTCATATGAGGGTATGTAAATGCATGGTCAATCCGCTTTTGGAGCTCAATATCGCTAATGTGGGCATAAATTTGAGTTGTCTCAAGCTGTTCATGCCTTAAGGATTTGGAGATATGCTCTATCGGGACACCTTGTTCCAAAAGATAGGTTGCATAACTGTGCCTTAGTGTGTGAAAATAATATTTATATCTGGGTCTGCCCTTTACATCGTTAAAGTCAAAGTCTCTGAGGTTTGCCCTTTCCAGGGCTTGATAGAAATGGTGATAGAGTGTCTTTGTGCTGATATGCTGGTCCTTAAATTGATTTGAGGGAAAGAGCCATTCGCTGTTTCCAAGTATTTCGAGCCAAAGCTGGATTATTCGAATTGCCTGCGGAGGGATCGGGACATAGCCGTCTTTTCCAAACTTGCTGTCGATTACCTTCAATCTCCGGTTGACGAGATCAAGGTCTTGTTTCCTTAGCTTGCATACTTCCTGGATTCGTAGGCCGCAGAAAAATCCAATGAAAGAACCAACCATCACTTTCGGATTGTCTATTGTGTCAAACAACTTTACCAGCTGTTCCTTATTTAGTACGTTTGGATATTTTACCCGTTTTCTTTTCAGCCTCATTTTTCACAACCCCCTTATGGCTGCCCTTGCCTCTTCCATCAATTGGAAGCCTAAGTTAACCTCTTTGACTCTTTTTCTGTTGAATGACATCCTAAAGGCCTGTTTTTGGCTTATCTCCTGGCGCTTGATTCTACCTTTGATGTCTTCTGGAACCTTGGTTAATAAGAACCACTTGTACACGGTTGAAGGGTTATAGCCATACTTGAGCAGTTTGTCGTAAAGAAACATTTCCCTTTCATTCAAATCCATCATTTTTTCGTGATAGTGATGATGGGCTATATGGCATAGCATTGTCATTAGAGAGTCGCCGTCCAAGCCCGGAAAAGACTCATCTATGAGATTCCTTGCAACTTTTATCTTCTCAAACAGTTCCAAATGTTTTATGTATGTGTACATTTTCCTCTCACTCTCCATGGGTATTGGCCCTTGCCCGACGTATTTAAGGTTTGTATTGATATTGTATTGCATAGTAGTTACTAATGATTATTATTAAAGAGTAGTGAATTACTCGCCTGGGCTTGGGGCTGCTGAGGCAGGAATAATTGCGATGCAGCTCGTCGGAGATATCGGAGTCTATGCTTTCATGATAATGATAGGAGGGATAGGCACTGTCAATTTTGCTTTTTCACTTGTCACCTTGTTTACTCTTGGGAAAGCAAGGAACGGAGCTGTCGCTGCTGTGCTTGAGATGATGAAAAGTATAACCCTGCATCAACTTGCTCTTTTTCTTATTGTTGCTCTTATTGCTGGATGCATAGCTGCCATGCTTGCGCTTTGGTTTGCTAGGCTTTTTTCTAAGATAATGTGCAAGGTAAACTACAAATGGCTATGCCTAGGGATAATCGCGTTTATCTGCGTGATGGCACTAGTGCTGACTGGACTTGTCGGATTTCTGATACTTGCAACATCAACTGCTGTCGGGCTTATCGCTCCGCTTATAGGTGTGAAAAGAAGCCATGCCATGGGATGCCTTATACTTCCGGTGATATTGTTCTTTGTACTTTAGCGAAAGTTTTATATAATACTTCAAAATAATATATATAATACTTTGGAGTATTATGTACCTTACAGAAACAGAGATTAAAATATTGGGGCTTTTTGGGAATGATATCTACCTAGAGCTGTCCATAAATGCCATTGCAAAAAGTCTTGGCAAGCATTACCGGGTGATTAGGGTAAATGTCCTAAGCCTTGTAAAGAAGCAGCTGCTTGTAAGCATGGACCTTGCTGGCGCAAAGATAATCTCCTTAAACCTGAAAGGAGGAGTTTTATCGATGTATATGCCCTATGTTGAGGAGATCTCGAGCTACAACAAGTTGTTTAAGTTACTCCCTCAAATAGGGGATATTGCAACCAGAGCAAGGCAAATATATCCCATGTTCTGCTTAGGTGTGTTTGGATCATATGCTTCAGGCACTCAAAAAAAGGGGTCTGATATCGATCTTTTTATAATTTGTCCAGACGGCTACATAAAAAAATTCAAGAATATGGTGAACGATTTTCCTGCAATCCAGGATATGCTTCATTGGAATGTATTTGGCATCGAGGAGTTCAGGGAGGGAATTAATTCCCAGGGAACCCTAATCTACATGGAAATAGCTGCCAACAAGATGATAATCAAAGGTGCAGAGCTGTTTTATAATTTGATAGCAGAGGTTGAGAGATGAACAGAATCGACCTTAAAAAAACTGAAGAAATCGATAATAAGGTAAATAGCCTTTGTGATAGCGGGGCTATAAAAACAAGCCATAAGAGAGTGCCTGCATTGATTGGCCTGATGGCAAAAAAAGCGAATAATAACCTTAAGTTTGCCCGGGCTTCCCTTAAGATCTCAGATGATAAAGATGCCAAGGAAATGTTGGGATTAGATGAGGGCGATTCTTTTTATGATTGGGTGATAATCACTGCTTATTATTCAATGTTTCATATGGCGCATGCACTTCTTGCGACTAAGGAGATAAAGATAGGGAAAATAAGGGCCCATGAAGCAACATTGTATGCCATGGCAAAATACTTCATATTAAATGGCGAGTTGGCAGATGAGCTGTTTGTTATATATGAGGATGCGGAAGCAAAGGCTGAGGAGCTGTTCAATTCTCTTTCTGATGAAAGGAACAAGAGGGGAGAGTTTACCTATGAAAGGCTGCCGAAGACAAACAGGCTGCCTGCAGTGGAATCAATAAAGAATGCCTCTCAATTCGTCAGGGATATAGGCACGATACTTAAGAAGAGAAGATATCTCTGATTTACATCTATTTGCGTAATACTTGTGCTGACTGGACTTATCGGATTTCTGATACTTGCGACATCCACTGCTGCCTGGCTTATCGCTTTCGCTTATCTGTGTAAAAAGAAGCCATGCCATGGGATGCCTTATACTTCCTGTAATACTATTCTTTGTTATCTAACAAATCTGACCATTTTTTCTCCATCATTAGGCCAGATTTTTTGTTCTCTTTTCCACTTGCAATGACCATCAGACAACGGTGGAAAATGAGATTATAGCAACTATTTTAAAGGCAAATATAATACAAGGCTTTATGAGAGTGATTGGCGCATTGTTTTTATTCCTGATATCTATCATACTTGTTATAGCTGGTGCTTTACTTACCGTAAGCATCATTTTCATATATATCGGAATACCTCTGCTCATCTTTGGAGTCATACTTTTATTGATAAGCATACTTGGAATCTTTTTTGGGGCTGTAAAGGATATCGTAAATATAGTTACGATGCCATTTCAAAAGACGGAAAAGAAGCGCTCTAATGTAATAGAGGTAAAGAAGAAAGACGGGGTTTATAGAGCAAAATAAGATCTGAATTAAAAATCCAAGACAATATACATCCTTGGACGTTGGATATTTCTATTCAGAAAAGCCAACAACAGAGGTGATAACAGCCATGCTTTGAATGTCCTAATAGAGGAACAGAAAATGAATGTTCGCTAGGCCATTGGTCTGGGGCTACTTTCCGACAGGACAACCCTCTCCTCTTCCTCACGATTGTTTGGTTTTTGGCGATTACTGCCTTTTTGCCTGCTTAAAAAGAAAGCTTTTTAAACCGAAGTAAAGTTCTAGAAGAGTATGGAAGGAACTATCAAGAACTTCAAGAGAGCAAGACACCATCAGGCAAAGAACCAGATGATAGTATACATCCCAGGTGTTGCAAGCAAGGATGAGGCTGCAAAGCTTGTGGGCAAAAAGGTTTCCTGGAAAAGCCCTGCTGGCAAAGAGATCAAAGGCGAAATCAGGTCATCACACGGCAACAAAGGCGCTGTGAGGGTGCTTTTTGAAACAGGCATGCCTGGCCAAGCAATTGCTGAGAAAGTTGAGATCAAGTAAGTTTGCGGTTTCTTTCAGTTGTCTAAGCTTAATTGATAAAATGGGGGATTGGGCTAATTAACGAATGTTAATTTTGCGTAGAAAATATCATTCCAATCCCATTTTTTATCAACTAATCCTTCCTTCATTGCCGGCGTTTCTTTTCCATAAACCTTGACAAAATTATTGTAGGTCTGGTTGAACTC
>DASRUK010000004.1:0-6381 GCA_035655475.1 Candidatus Nanoarchaeia archaeon | reverse complement strand
CAGCAATAAATCCTTACTCAAGAGGATCGCCTGCTGATTTTATCCAAACCGGGATATCTACGATAGATGCGACAAACACCCTTGTCAGGGGGCAGAAGCTTCCTTTGTTTTCAGGCTCCGGCCTTCCACATAACGATATGGCCCTGCAGATAGCAAGGCAGGCAAAGGTCCTTGGAGAAGGCGAGAACTTTATCGTCATATTTGCAGCTATGGGAATCACGAACGAAGATGCCCAGCGCTTCATATCTGATTTTGAAGCAAATGGTTCACTTCCAAGATCGATAATATTTTTGAATCTTGCGGACGATCCTGCAGTTGAGAGGCTTGTCACGCCAAGGATGGCGCTTACTGCTGCTGAGTATATGGCGTTTGAGAAAGGATACCATGTGCTGGTCATCCTTACAGACATGACTAACTATTGTGAATCGCTAAGAGAGATAGGAGCTGCGCGTGAAGAGGTTCCTGGCAGAAGAGGATATCCTGGCTATATGTACACTGACCTTGCGCAGATCTATGAGAGGGCAGGAATCATCAAGGGAAAAAAGGGCTCGATAACACAGATCCCTATCCTTACCATGCTTGGAGATGATATCACCCATCCAATCCCTGATCTTACTGGATATATAACTGAGGGACAGATAGTCCTAAGCAGGGAGCTGCATAGGAAAGGGATATATCCTCCTGTAGATATCTTGCCTTCGCTTTCAAGACTTATGAACCTGGGTATAGGAAAGACAAGGGAAGACCATAAGGCAGTCAGCGACCAATTGTATGCAGCATATGCAGAGGGAAGGGACCTGCGAGGGCTTGTTGCCATAGTCGGTGAAGATGCATTGTCTGCAAGGGACAAGAGGCTGCTTAAGTTTGCTGCTGAATTTGAAGATAAGTTTGTAAGGCAGGCAAAGGATGAGGACAGGCAGATATTTGGGACACTTGACCTTGGGTGGAAGCTTTTTGGGGCTATGCCTGAAGAAGAGCTTGTCAGGATATCACCGGCAATAAAGAAGAAGTTCTATAAAGCGCTTGTTGAGGAAGTGACTGGTGGACAGGGGACTGTAAGGTTCAAAAAGCCGCTTGAGGGGGCAATGACCGATGATGAGATGAAGAAGGAGGTAATTTGATGCTAGAAGAACTTATGCCTAATTTTTCTGTAGACAGCAGCGGAGTTACTTTATTTAGGGGTCTGGAGCTTTCTGAGCAAACAAGTCAGCTTATGTTCGTGCCCCATATTTATAGAGGAAAAGAACCCACCTTGCAGTATATCTATCATCAAATAAGGGAAGTTGCCCAAAAGCTTGGTATAGACCCCCATTTATCCGCAGCCTCTTGTTCTGATGAAGAAAATAGCAACCCTGATATCCACCGCACTACATCTTGGGGTAGGATATTTAGACAGTACGCTATTGGCAACCTTGTTCTGAGCCAGCCGACCAGCGTTTCTCTAAAACAAGGACATTCATCCACCCTTTTTGAAATAAATGGCCATTCTGGTGTTTATAAACATAAAGATGGGAGGATATTGCTTGGTAAAGTTGAGAGTCAAAGAGATAATATTTTGAGACCAACTTGCGGTGCTTTATCTCACGTAATCAAGCGATTTCTAGGGCAAGAAATTCATAATCCTAGCGAAGAGGGGGTTGATCTGGTGGGAGAATTGGAAAAGGATTTACATGTATATAAAGAAGAATTCCTTAACGTTTATCATTCTGGGCGAGATACGGATGAAAAACTTTCTAAAGGGATGGAATATATTGTAACGGCTAACATAAAAGTTCAGACAGAAAAAACCATCCGCTATGTAAGAGAGGCACATCTAGCAGGCCCAGCCATCGTGTTTTCAACCATGACCCTTAATAGGTTTAAATATCCGGAAACTTGCCTGCTCCTTGGAGTGTATCTGATCAAAGATGGCCAAACGTATGACCTAACCAAGCACCCAGTATGACCCAAAACATAAAACCCACAAGATCAGAATTGATGGAGCTAAAGAAGAGGATAACTCTTGCTAAATCCGGCTATAACCTGCTTAAGAAGAAAAGAGATGGGCTTATCCTTGAATTCTTCGATATCTTAAAAGAGGTCAAGAATGTCAGGAAGGATATTTCCGCTGAGTATAAAGAATCAGTCAGGAAGATGAACCTTGCAAGGGTTATGGAGTCAGACCTGAAGATAAAGTCCATAGCACTTGCTGTATCAAGCAGTCCTGGCATCGAAGTAGGGCAGAAGAACGTCATGGGCGTGGTTGTGCCTTCTATCGGCGAGGCTGCTTTTCAGAAGGGTGCGTTCACAAGAGGATATGGCTTGTACACTTCATCTGCTGTGGATGAGGCAGCGCTTGCATACGAGAAAGTGGTAGAGCGCATAGTCAGGGCTGCTGAGATAGAGACAAGCATGAGGAAGCTTCTTAAGGAGATAGAGAAGACAAAGAGAAGGGTAAATGCACTTGAGTTTGAAGTAATCCCACGCCTTGAGAAATCCGGAGCTTATGTGAGGCTTAGGCTTGAAGAAGCTGAAAGGGATAATGTCTTCAGGCTCAAGAGGATAAAGAAAAAATGAGCATTAAAACAAAGTTTTGGCTGATGTTTTTTTCTATCAAGCTTGTATCTGTTGTTCTTTTTGTTATCTTTCTTATACGCCTGCTTGCTGTGATCTAATCGCTTGTATAGACTTATAGAAGAAATAACCTATTATCAGGAATGTGGCGACTGGAGAGAGCCATGCTGGTATGTGAAGCCCAAATGAGTCCATAAGCATTATCGCGCCCAAAATAAAAATCGAGTACATCGCTCCGTTCTTCAGGTATTTGTATTTTTTTACCTTATCTATGTTTCTTACTGTAAGTTCTCTTACTACGACAGCGCCGATGCCGTTGCCAATCAATATGAGAAGGATAGAGAGAGTGAATGCAAAAGCGCCTATCACTCCATCTATGGAGAAAGTTAGGTCTATTACCTCAAGATAGAGCAGCTTGCTTAGGTCTGACATCTTTGCTTTACCTTCAAGCATCTTTTCTTCCATCTTTACGGCGTTTTCCTTAAAGCCGTGAGTGATGAAAAAAACCGTAGAGCCTACAACTGCGCCAAAAGCCATCAAAGGATTTGTCTTTACGGAAAACCAAACTATCGCTGTGAGAAGGATGGAAACAACTGCATAAAACCAGATGCCCTGCTTGTGGATAAACTCTTCTCCCCTAAGCCCATAGTGTTTTGGCTCAAGGAAAAGCCAATGGAAAAAGAGGAAGACAAGGAATGTCCCTCCTCCTGTCAAGAGAATCGGAGCTGACTTTTCTACCGCTGCTTCAACTGTAGGGTCTGAATCGCGAGTGCGAGATTCAGATTGCTATAAGCCTTGAGTTTCATCGCCCTTCTTAATATCACTGCTTCTGGCAGGCTGAGGGCATCATAAAAGCCAGGGGATGCCTGCTTTGATGAAGCTTAGATATAGAGGTATAGAAGAGCATGAACAAAAAGGAGTGATTGCGCCAAAGATGCTATCAGGCTTGCTGCCGTATTTTTTTCCTGCTATCTATCTTTTTATCCTGCTCTGCGGTATGTAGGTCCAAAAGAAGCCTATGACGCCTACCATGATATAGAGATGTGCAGTATATTTATTGAATCATAAACAAAAAAATCCCATTCGCCCCAAGGGACGGGGTATTTTTAATGTGCTCAGAAATTGATAATCTCTGGCACTAAGAAAGCAAAGCCTTTCTTATGTTGGAATACCCTACAAAGCAAAAATATTAACCCATTCGGCCCCAAGGGACGGTGTATTTATACAAAACTATCCTTGGCTCACTTTTTTATCCTGCTCTCTTTATCTTCTGCCGTGGAAGTTTCTTTGAGGGCCATGATGACCCGGCCTTCCCTGGTACCCTCTACCTTGACCTTGGAATCCTCTACCTTGTCCCTGAGGCCCTCTTCTGCTCCTCTCCTGGAGCCTTACTGCCACCCTCTCTATTGCAGGCACTTCCATCCTCTGAGGCTCAAAACGATAATCACTAAGAACCCTTGAGAAATTATCATAATCAAAGTCACAAAGAAGGTTGATGACCTTTCCTTCTGCTCCTGCTCGTGCAGTCCTTCCTATCCTATGGACATAATCGACAGGGTCTTTTGGAATCTCATAGTTGTAGATATGACTGACGTTAGTTATATCTATCCCCCTTGCTGCAACATCAGTGCATACAAGCACTTTTGTGTGGCCGGACTTTATCTGGTCCATGGCCTTTGACCTTTGGTTTTGGGAAAATCCGCCGTGTATTGCATTGGCGCTCACTCCATTTGCCTTTAGGTTATTTATCACCAGGTCTGTGCTTCTCCTGGTGTTGCAAAATACCATGACAAGGTTTGATGTCTCATGCTTAAGCAGATGTATAAGAAGTGAGATCTTCATATTTCTTGGGACCTCATAATAAAACTGCGAAAGCTTGCTCGGATCGACCTGGTTTGTAGTAAAAACTTTTGTCGGGCTGTTCATATAATTTCTTGCAAGCCTTTCTATCCCCGGGAGTATCGTCGCCGAGAAAAAAAGGTTCTGCCTGTTCCTGGGGCAAGCCCTGATAATGCGCTCGATGTCTTCGATAAATCCCATATCAAGCATCCTATCTGCCTCATCAAGGACGAGTATCTTAACATTGGCAAGGCTTACTGTGCCTCTTTCAAGGTGATCCATGAGCCTTCCCGGCGTCGAAATCACTATGTCTGCTGTCCTTAATTTGTCTATCTGAGGATTTATTGAGACTCCGCCGTATATTGATAATATATGGAGATTACTGCCATGGCCAAGCTTGCTTATGACTGTTCTTACCTGCTCTGCAAGCTCTCTTGTCGGTGTCAGTATCAGTGCCTGAAGGCCTTTTTTTGGCTCTACCTTCTGTATTATTCCACAGCCAAATGCCAGGGTCTTGCCTGAGCCTGTGGCTGATTCGCCAAGTATATCCTTACCTTCAAGAACAAGCGGTATGGATTTTGCCTGTATCTCAGTAGGCTCGCTAAAGCCTAACCTTTCTATCGCACTATGCAGCTGGCTGCAAAACTTAAATTCCTTAAATTCTTTCATTTTATACCTCTAAATTATATTGCCAAAACCCGTAGGTTTATAGGCTTATCAGGGATTTCTTCTGGCATGCATAAATCCGCACTTAAAGTGCTAACGTGTTTTTTTCGGTTTTTAACATGCACGGAACTCATCTATTGCTTTAAGCCATCATTCTTGATGGAAAATTCCTGACATTTTTTTAGAAAAAGCGAAATGATCTCTTCGAACAAGTGCTTTTTCCTGTCGCACTTTTAATGAATACAGTAGAAATCAAATCTATTTATAAATATATCTAATTATCGTATATATCGTCCTAAACTATTCTCTTCCTTAGCCAATCTTTTCTTGCATAAAAATAATATGCTGCTGTGGTGGAAATGACAGTAGATATCGGATAGCTGATCCATACGCCTATCTCTTTATATCCCAGAGTCATGGAAATCACATAGCTTAAAACAAATTGGATTATTGTGTTTGAGATTACCAGCAACATGACAGTCTTTGTCTTGCCTGAAGCCCTTATTGTGCCGACGATGACTATCTGGGCGCCTACAAGGCCAAATGACCAAGCCATCATCCTTATGAAGCTTGCCGACGTTGAGATGAGTTCTGGTTCCCCTGGAACAAAAAAGGCAGATATCTGTGGTGCAAAAATAGTCAATAAGATGCCGACTGCTGTGAGGCTCATGAAGGCGACAGTCATCCCTGTCTTTGCTATCTTTTCTGCCCTGTCGTGCTGCTTGGAGCCCAGGTTGTTTCCAATCAGAGAGGACGTTGCAAGGGCAAATCCTATGGCAGGGATTATGACGAAACTGAATATCCTTGTGCCAATCCCATAGGCTGCTGTGGCCATGGTGCCAAAAAATGATACGACAAAGACCATTAGGACAAAGCCAAAAGATCTGAAGGAGAATTCTGCTGAGCTTGGCAGGCCTAACCTAAGGAGTTTTTTTAACCATTCCATGCGAGGGACCATATGCGCAAAGCTTACCTTAAGACTGCCATATCCTTTTAGCATCACAACAATCCCTATCACTGCGCAAAGATATTCTGTTATCAATGTAGCTAAGGCAACACCCGGGACTCCCATGGCTGGAATAAATCCATAACCAAACATGAACAGCGGATCAAGGAAAAAATTTAGGACGACTGCGACCAGTATGATAAACATCGGCAGCTTAACTTCACCTACACCTCTTAGCGCTGACTGAAAAATATTATAGATGAACATCGCTATTATCGCGATAAATGATATCTGCAAGTACTGGGTTGCCGGGATAAGCACATTTGCATCTTGTGTCAAGAAGGAAAGAAGGTAACCTGACAGCGGAAATCCTATTG
>DASRUK010000003.1:0-7887 GCA_035655475.1 Candidatus Nanoarchaeia archaeon | reverse complement strand
CTCAACAACTTCGTAACCTTCCATCTTCATTTGAATTGGTTTTCTCATGTAGTTACAATGTAACTACAAGAACTAAATAAATATTTCGGTGCTCAAGTATATAATTAGAATTAGTGGGATAAAGCTAAACGATTACCATTGTTGTTATAATATATTATAACAAAGGCTTATAATAAATTTGACAGTTATTTACTCGATGGTGATTAAAATGATTCAGCGGTTGGTGAGAAGATGAAAAGACCATGGTCATACCTTAAAGGGAGAAACCCGGTAATCTTACCTGCAAACCCCGTGCAACAGCAGATAGCCTCTGTTTTATCTGACAAACCAGAGGCTGATAAATATGTACCTAAAGCTTTTGAATGGACCCTTGCAGACTTAATAGACACGGCGCTTGAGCAAGCAACTGAAGAAAATCCCAGTAATACTTCCATAAGAATGGAAGTTGGCCGCCCTAACTATTCAATCGAAGTTCACTATACAAAAAGAGAGGGAGTACCTGAATCCCTATACGTTACTATGTGGAATTGTCCATTTAGTCCTTTGGATATTGGAGGGTGGATAGCTGAAGGAATTCATGCGTATGGAGGCAGAGCAAATTGTCTTAAATTTATTAAAGGTTCTCAAGGTCGATTGATAATAACCGATTCAGTTGGTGAAGAAAAGACCCGCGTCTTTGGTGACTTTTCCAAATGGGAAAGGGAAATCTGGCATTTACTTAATCAATTCGGCATCGACAGGGAATCAGGGTTATCAGGCCTAAGTAATTTACCTCAGTATACAAATACACCTATCGATATGGATAAAATCGCTCAAGCATACAGATGGGCAGTAAAAAATGGCTTTTCCTTTGAAATATACTCGGTGGGCGATAATAGGGAGGTGCGCATCCAGACTTACGACCACAAAGGGGCAAATTGGTTTATAGAAAGGCATGATTGGACAATTGATGCTGCCACTTTCCATCAAATGCAGGAAATTATCACTACTGTAAGCGGTTTTAAAGATTGGAGTCCGGCATATATTAAATCAGAGGGAAGAAGGATAATCAGATAGTATATCTGGATAGAATGGGATTTCTCGCAGATAGGATAATACATAGGTAAGAGTCAATAGAATACAATGGAATTATCAAACAATGTCTGATCCCGATTTAGTCATCTATTACTCACCTTCAGCTTTCTTATAATCTCCCTCATGCCCTGAGTGGACGATGATTTTGTCACATGATTTGCCAATTTTTTTAAACCCTCATCTGCATTTGCAAGCGCTATCTTATATCCGGGATTGAGGAACATATCAATATCATTTTCTCCATCACCTATCATTATGACCTTGTCCACGTCAATGTTTAAGAGGCGAAGCGCCAGCTGGAGACCCACTCCTTTGTCTACGCCTATAGGAAGTATCATTATCTCATTGTTGTTTTTTATGAATTTGACAAAATCAGACAATCCTCCGATAGCTCTTTTTACCTGGGGGAAATGTGATATATCGATGCTTATGATAACCCGCCCCATGGTCATGCCAGGAAGCTTCATCGCCTGGATGATCTTTTTTGCTTCTGCCATGTAGACCGTGTTTGTGGTTATCGTCTTTCCATTTCTTGGAAAATACAACACTGCGCCATTTTCTGCTATGACACAGCGCCAAAGGGAAAACTTTCTGCAAAGTTTTTCCACATAGTTTATGCTTCTTCCTGTTGCAAGCAGTATATCGATGTTCAAGCCTTCCAGCTCATCCAGGAGACCCTGGTCGTAATCTGCTGCATAGAAAGCTTGTCTTGCAGGCTTATCTGTTATAGTCCTGTCAAGATCAGTAACCACTGCCTTTATGTTTTTTAGATTGAGATATTCAAGATTATGCAGGTCATTTTTTATCTTTCTCACGTCATTATACATGATAAGATGCTTTTCGATGCCTTTTTCCAGCTTGAACTTCTTTTCTATCTCTTTTAGCGCGCTTGCAGACATCTTTTTTTTCAGCTCACTATCTGAAAGGAGAGTGATTATACTGCTTGCTGTAGAGCTAACGTCCCCTACCTCTACAAGGAACCCATTCTTGTTATTTTTTACCTGAAGAGGTATGCCTCCTACCCTGGTCGCTACAATCGGGGCACCACAGGCCATACCTTCTGTTATGGAAAGGCCGAAGCCTTCGTTTTTTGAGCATAAGGAAACAATATCTGCTGCATTATACAGCTCAGGCAGACAATTGTAATCGATGTTGCCAAGAAAAAACACCTTGTCATTTAGCCCTAATTCATCGACCATCCTTTTTATCCTTTCTATCAACCGCTCTCTATCTTGAGAAAGAAGATTGCTCATGGACTTCTCCCCTACAAAGACAAGGATTGCGTTTGGGACCTTTTTTGATACCTTATGCAGCGCTTTTATCAGCTGCTCATGGCCTGATTTTGCATCTATGCGCTGTACACTGAGGATAATCTTTGAATCCAATGGAAGATTGTATGCTTTTTTGACACTTGCTTTATCAATCTCCAAAGGCTTGAAACGGTTAGTGTTTGCAAGCGGAAAGATCAGTTCAAGTTTTTCTTTTGGGATACCTGCTTTAGTTGCTGCTTTGATGTATTCTGGAGAGGAAAAGACAATCTTGTCATATTCTTTCAGATTTTTTACTAAAAATTCAGAAAGGTTTCTAGACATGCTTTTTATGAAAGGGATATGCCAAGTGATGATAAGTGGTGTTCCACGTGGAACATACTTGTAGGTAAATAAGAGCTGAAAGTCATGGATATGGACTATATCTGCCGGCTTTTGCTCAAGAAGTGTCCTTATCTCCTGGCCAAAATACTCATTTACCTTGTTGAACTCAGCAAAACCTTCCATGTCCTGGGCTGGCTTATCAAACAACTTCTGGTTAAAATGGCATTCCTGATAGACAGCTTCTTTGAACCTGCTGTATTTTTCCATTATATTTTGGTCTATGGGCTCTTTTGGAACACGATGGACCTCTATTCCTTTTATCTCTCCGTGATTTTCTTCTCCAAGAGGCCTTAGATGAACTTCGACAACCTCATTGCCCTTGTTTGCCATCTCCTTTGCAAGGTTAAGGAGGTATGTGGGGACGCCACCTATATGAGGATAGAAAGACTGACTTGCATAATAGATTTTCATTGATAGCCTCCCAGAATGAAACGAAGTGGTGCAAGGGTCGGGTTGTTCCTATAGAAAACCTCCTTTAGTGCATGCGCAGCATGACCGTCTGCACCCTCATTGTTGTCTCTTATCGGAAATATTACCTATGCTTAAAAGCAAAATGATTATATATACCTTTGCTAAGGTAAGAAGCATGACTATCATAGGGGTTGATATTGGCGG
Organism: Candidatus Nanoarchaeia archaeon; assembly: GCA_035655475.1. GTDB lineage: Archaea > Nanobdellota > Nanobdellia > Woesearchaeales > JACPBV01 > DASRUK01. The sequence continues at coordinate 4,546 of DASRUK010000003.1, read as the reverse complement.
AACAGGCATCAGGGCAGGCGTTGTCCTGGACGGGAGAGTGATCAGCAAGGTAAAGTTAGAAACAGAAAGCAGCAAAGGAAAAAAAGTTGTGCTTAAAAATATTGTTTTGGCAATAAGACGGGTCATGCGCAAGGATGTTTCAGCTATCTGTATCGGATGCCCTGGGCCGATAAACGCTGCTACCGGGCTTATCGGAAAGATACCTAATGTCCCTCTTAAAAATGTCAATATCAAGGAACTCGTCGTCAAAGAATTTAAGAAAAAGGTGTACACCGATAATGATGCCAAATGCTTTGCGCTTGCTGAATCCAGCCTTGGCAAAGGAAAAGGATATCATATCGTTCTTGGCTGTACTATCGGGACCGGCTTTGGATCAGGGCTTGTGATCGACGGCAAAATCTATCACGGCAAATGCTCTGCAACTGAACTTGGGCATATGAGCATCAATTTTGATGGGCCCAAGGGAAAATGCGGCAATCATGGATGCCTTGAAAGCTATGTATCTGTGAAGGGGATCTTGTCAAGGGCTAAAGCGCCGGATGTCAAAGAGCTTTATGACAGGGCGCTCAAAGGAGACAAAACTTCTATTCAGGCATTTGAAGAAACAGGCTTTTATCTTGGAGTTGGGCTTTCCAATGCGATAAACATATTTGACCCTGACATAATCATCGTTGGCGGCCAGATATCAAAAGCATGGAAATTTTTCAGCCCAAAAATGAAAGAGACCATCAAGGAAAGGGCAATGTTCAATTGCCGGATAGTCAAAAGCGAGCTTAAGGATGCAGGGATACTTGGTGCATCATTTCTTTCTAATAACTGCTCCTGAGCTGGGTTTGGGTGGATTATAGCGGAATCTACAGACATAATCATTTCCAGGTTTACAGCATGGGCTTTCACCTGATACATATAGGGGGTCAGCATCCTTTAAGCGGTGGATGCGCTCACGGAGTGATGCTAAGACTTCAGGGGTTCCTGGAACGATGTCTACAGGCTTACCCTGGCTTTGGATATCCTGGACTATATTATCCATATACCCTTCGTAGCCTAGTTCTGAAGTGATAGCTGCAGGCCGTTTGCTATATCTCTCCCACTTAAACGTTAAATTTTTTCTGCCGACAAAATAAACTGTATCAGCTACCGAGCCTTTAGCCTCATCGGATATATGCCTGCTCATCACATTCCTAATAGCGATAATGCCTCTGTCTGGATCTGAGGCAGTAGCAACAACATCTTCAAGATAGCAAGGATTATCAAAAGTCATGTTTTTACCATATGATTTTCTTGATAGATATTAACCAGGAGTTTTAGGAATATACCTAAGCCTCACAATTTCTGCATTTGCAGTAGTCAACGGTGCGTATGACTCTTAGGGGCTTTTCAGGTTTTAGATATTCATGCAATAGCCTTTGCAAATCAGCCTCTACTTTCTCTGTTGCAGGCAACAGGTCTATATTTCCACTTTCACCTAATAATGTCCTGATGACAACTTCACTTAGGAATTGCTCATAGGTCCCTGCGCTCAATCACTGTAGGAAGATCTTGCGGCTTTTGTTTATTCCAAAATGTCGAGTCTTGCCTGACAGCATACACTTTGCCTGCTAATCCATCTAAGTCTTCTTGTGAAATGCATAGCCATCATTTTTTTGAAAATTATCCTTGCATACCTAGGTAGTTGCGGCAAATACTACATCTTCAAGATGCAGGGCAAGTTTGTACTGCGCCAGCCTAACCCCTGCCAATATGCTCCAAAAACCATTCTTCAGCAAGCCTTGCCACCTCTTCCATCTTTCCTGGCTCTTCAAAAAGATGGGTTGCGCCTTCAATTACCTCAAGCTTTGATTCTTCGTTTAAATGCTTGAGCGCCTCCTTGTTCATGCCGATCACTTCAGGGTCGTTTCCTCCTACGATAAGCAGGACTTTTGCATCAACTTTTGGTAAAAATCTCATCGCAAGGTCAGGCCTTCCTCCCCTTGAGACTATCGCATCGATGCCAGGAGTCTGCGCTGCTGCAATCAGGGCGGCTGCCGCGCCTGTGCTTGCGCCAAAATAGCCTACTGAAAAATTGCTTGTGGCAGGATTATGATTTACCCACTCTGTTGCTGAAATCACACGTCGAGCAAGCATATCTACATCAAACCGGTGTTGTGCTGTGAGCATATCCCTCCTTTCCTCCTCAATTGTCAGCAGGTCCATAAGGAGAGTTGAAAAGCCTGCTTTATTGAACTCATCAGCAACATAGCTGTTTCTTGGGCTAAGCCTTGAGCTTCCGCTTCCATGCGCAAATATAATTATCGAATCAGAACCTTTTTGAACTATCAGATTACCTTTTAAAACGGCTTTTCCTGACAAAATTTCTATCTCTTCCATTTTTCCTGCAAAAGTTTTATCGCTTCCTCGTCGTTAACCTCCGGAAAGCTTTCATAAAACTGGCTTACTGCCAGAAATGAGAAAGGCTCATCCACACAAATAATCTCATCAACCTTGCCCCTGAACTGGCCAAGCGAATCAACTGCTGCAACAGGTATTGCAAGGACTATCTTTTTTGGGCTTTCCTTTCTTATAAGGTCAACTGCCGCAAGCAGAGTGTATCCAGTCGCGATGCCATCATCAGTCAGGATAACAATCTTATCCTTTAGCTCAGGAGGCTTCTTGTCACCCCGATACTTTCTGTATTTGTCCTTTATCGAATCAGTCAGGTCCCTTATCTCCTGGTAGATGTATGCTTTCGTAAGCCCTTCTTTCTTAACCAACTCTTCATTGACGATATGGCCGTTGATGCCAACTCCTCCGATAGCAAACTCCGGATTCCCAGGATGAGGTATCTTTTTTACAATGATTATGTCCAATGGGAGATCAAGCTCCTTTGCAAGGATATTTCCGACTTGAAGGCCCCCTCTTGGAACTGCCAAGATTAAAGCATCTTTGCTGCCTTTATATGCCCCAAGCTTTTCAGCAAGCTGCTCTGCTCCGTCAAACCTATCCCTGAAAACCATCCAGATGCATAGGGTTTATCCTGTTAAAAAGATTTGCTAAAGGCGCGCTGACTAAACAACCTCTCCTACCACATAGAATGAGCCTGTCACTACGATCAGATCCTTAGGGCCTGCTATCTTCTTTGCATAGACAAGGGCTTTTTTTGTATCTTCGATTATAATAAAATTTTTTTCTAATCCCTTTGCGATAACTCTTGGATCAAGGGCTCTTGGAATTTTTGGTTTGACTATTACTATCCTATCTGACAGTTTTGCCAGGCCATCCAGCATCAGCCTGTAATCTTTATCTTTGAGCACACCCATAATCAGAATAATCTTATCATGGCTTTTTTTCAACTTCACTAATTCCTTACAAAGGGTTTTTACAGCCGGAGGATTGTGGGCACAATCTATCAGTGTATTTTTTGAGATAAACTGCAGCCTTCCAGGGATCATCGCTCTTGCAAGCCCTTTTTTGATTTGTGCATTGCTGATTTTTAGATTATACTTATCGTTTAGCACATTAACAGCTTTAATGACAACGCCTGAGTTTATTTTTTGGAACTCTCCTTTTAGATTCAATGGATACTTTATATCAGGCTTTCCGTAGGTAAAAAGCCTTGCATGTCTTTCTATCGCCATCTTTCTTATGACCTTTAGCGCACTTCCTTTGGCACCAGTGACCACCGGGATGTTCTCTTTTATGATACCGGCTTTTTCAAAAGCTATCTTTTCTATTGTGCCTCCAAGGTAATCTTTGTGTTCAAGACCTATATTGGTTATTATAGATAATAAAGGGGTGATGACGTTTGTCGCATCAAGCCTGCCTCCAAGGCCAACTTCGCAGACAAGGTAATCTATCTTTTTTTCCTTGAAGTAGAGGAAAGCCATTGCAGTGATAACTTCAAAAAATGATTGGTTGGTAATATGGGGCTTTACCTTTTGGTAATAAGTTATGGCCTCTTGCTTTGTCATCATCCTGTTGTTAATCTGGTAGCGCTCTCTAAAGTCCTTCAAATGAGGAGAGGTGTACATGCCTGTTTTATAGCCTGCTTCTATCAAAATTTGTGAAATCATAGCGCAGACGCTTCCCTTGCCGTTTGTTCCTGCGACATGTATGCATCTGAGTGTTTTTTGAGGGTTTCCTAACTTTTCCAGAAGATCATTTATCTTCTTTAGACCCAGCTTGAAACTTCCTACATGCTCGGAGCCTCTTATGCTGAATATCTCATCGACGACTTGTTCATAATCCATATCAATCAGCATTAAGAATTGGTTGTTAATAAACTTAATGGGGGCGCCATGCCATCAATTCAGGCAGATATTTTTCGTTTGGAGGAAGATTATAGATATCCCTAGATTTGAAACCCATTATTGTGTGATACTCCTGCGTCCCAAATGCAGCTGAAAGGAAGATGAGGCCAGCTAAACCCCTAAAAGTTTGTGGGCTAGGTCTCCCCACGTTAGTGGGGTAGATGAATGCCCACAATGTGCGTAAGCACATCAATAGCTACTTGTGTTTTCTCTAATATACTTGGCCACTTGCTCAGCAGATACATGCCCTGCTGTTCCGC
>DASRUK010000002.1:0-12359 GCA_035655475.1 Candidatus Nanoarchaeia archaeon | reverse complement strand
ACTCGACCATCGCTTGTGCAGAAAAGCCGTATTTTTGCTCTATATCCTTCTCAAGGCTCCCCATGTTGACGCCAACCCTTATAGGTATTGAATATTCCTTTGCAGCGGCGATGACTTCTTTTATCTTATCCTTACCGATATTCCCCGGATTTATCCTAAGCTTGTCAACATACTTAGCGCTTTTGATAGCAAGCCTGTGATCAAAATGTATGTCAGCAACAAGAGGGATGGATATATTTTCAGAGATCTCTTTAAGAGCTTCAGCGCTCTGATCATCAGGAACACTCACTCTGATAATTTCACATCCTTCATCGATTAGCCGTTGTATCTGAGATATAGTTCCAGAAACATCAGTAGTCAATGTATTAGTCATCGACTGGATTGCAACTGGATTTGCGTTTCCTATCTTTACATTCCCTATCTTGATCTCCTTTGTCATGTAAACTCCCTTATCACTTTCTCGATCTCTTTTTTTGTCAGCCCTACCTCTCTTTTAAGTTCTTCCTGGCTTCCATGCTCGATAAATCTGTCAGGTATGCCTATCCTTTTAACATCTGCCTTCACCTTATTTTTCTCAAAAAGTTCAAGCACAGAGCTGCCAAATCCGCCTTCGATGCTATTCTCTTCTATAGTTATAACTTTACCTATCCTTCTAGCAAGAGAAACGATCAGCTCTTCATCAAGCGGTTTTAAGAATCTTGAATTTACAACACAGCATGAAACTCTCCTGTTTTCATCAGCAGCCTTCAGTGCATCATAGCATAATGGTCCAGCGCAAAGTATCAAAACATCATCTCCTTCTCTTAGCACTTCTGCCTTTCCAAATTCCAAAACTTGGTAAGGATTATGTACTATAATTCCTTGCCCTGCGCCTCTCGGATACCTTATAGCAACAGGCTTTTCCAACTGTACCGCTGTCTTAAGCATATGGCCGATCTCATCTTCATCCTTTGGAGACATTATTACCATATTGGGTATGCTTCTCAGGTAGCTGATATCAAAGCATCCTTGATGTGTTGCCCCATCTTCTCCCACAAGCCCAGCCCGATCAACCGCAAAGATGACAGGAAGCCCCTGCAGGCAAACATCATGCATTATCTGGTCGTAGGCTCTTTGTAAGAAAGTTGAATATATTGCAACAACAGGCTTAAACCCCTGTGTTGCAAGCCCTGCAGAAAAAGTTACAGCATGCTGTTCAGCAATTCCTACATCAAAAAAGCGTTCAGGAAATTCCTTTGAAAAAGCATCAAGCCCTGTTCCAGAAGCCATGGCAGCAGTCACTGCGATTATCTTAGGATCTTGCCTTGCAAGTTTTACAAGAGCGTTTGAAAAAGCGTTTGTATAGGTTATATTCCCCCCAGCATCGACCTTTTGCCCGTTAGCAACATTAAATTTGCTTATGCCATGAAACTTTGTTACCTCTTCTTCAGCAAAAGCATAACCCTTGCCCTTTTTTGTGATGACATGCACAAGCACAGGCCCGGATACATCCTTGATATTGTCAAAAGCGCGTATCAAAGAATCTATGTCATGCCCATGGACAGGTCCATAATATCTAAATCCCATCTCTTTGAACAATAAGCCCGGCCCAGACAAAGCCCTTATCGTATCCTCAAGCGCAAAAGCTTTTGCAGCTGCCTTTTTGCTCCATATCTTTAGAAGCCGTTCTACTTTCTTTCGTGTTTGCCGGTACTTGGGATGAGTTATCATTTTCCTAAGATAAGAAGAAAGGGCGCCCACATTTGGGCTGATAGACATCTTGTTGTCATTAAGCACAACGATAAGGTTTGTCTTAAGATGCCCTGCCTGGTTTAAGCCTTCAAAAGCCATCCCGCCTGTAAGTGCACCATCTCCGATAACAGAGATTACCTTAAATCTCTCATTCTTAATATCCCTTGCTTTGGCAATTCCAAGTGCAGCGCTTATCGAAGTGCTTGAATGCCCTGTTCCAAAAGAATCATACTTGCTTTCGCATATCCTTGGAAAGCCCGAGATGCCCTTATACTGCCGCAAAGTATGAAATCTCTTTGCCCTTCCTGTAAGAAGCTTGTGAGCATACGATTGATGTCCGACATCCCACACAATCTTGTCTTCAGGGCAGTTAAACACCCTATGCAGTGCAATAGTAAGCTCGACAACACCAAGGGAAGGTGCAAGATGCCCGCCTGTTTTTGATACAGTATTGATTATTTTCTGCCGTATCTCGTTTGCAAGAAGCCTAAGCTGGTTGCTGTTGAGGACCTTTAGGTCTCTAGGGCTTTCTATCATGTCCAAAAAATGGCTTGTTTCCATCGCTCCCCCATCTTACAGGGTACTGTTAATATTTATAAAGGTTGTTGAATTAGGGTAATCTCATGGATGAGGCAGAAAAAGAGCGGGTGATAGGCGATGAAGAGCCAGAGCCAAAAGACCCCTGGTATAAAGGTCCGATAAGATATATCCTCATGCTCTTCCTTCTCCTTACTATTATATTATGGTACTTTCCGGCCGAATCGATAAAACTAGACCCAGAACCGACAGCTATCCCTTCATTATCAGAGGTCTTGCCGGATAACTTCAAACCAGGAAACACTACGATTAAAGGTGATTTTTACAGTAGTATCCAGCCAAATGACCCTCAGCTTAAGCAGCTGGCAAACAGGATTTCAACCTATAGTTGTGATGGCAACCAGGTTTGCCAGGCAAAAGCCCTATATTATTTTGTAAGGGACAACATAGAATATGTCTCAGACCCGCTTAACTCCGAATACATCGAAAGCCCAAAGGAAGTCTTATACACAAAGGCATCAGACTGCGAAGGAGGAGCAATCCTTCTTGCCTCCCTTATGGCCTCTATCGGCATTGACTACGAGCTCGTCTTCATCCCAAGCCATGTCTTCATCAAGATAAAGCTTGATAAAGCCATGAAAAGATACAAGACAGGCGACTGGATATACCTTGATTGGACATGCAAGGGCTGTAGGTTTGGAGAAGTTCCGCTGAAGGATAAAGTGAATTAGAGTTTTTTAATATCTTGATCAACTTTCAAGCTTACTAAAATCGATAACTAATTACCTTCATTAAAAAACTAAAGCTTTTTAAATTACCCATCTTTCTCAAAACCAAAGGGTGGATAAATTGGTTGAGCCAGAGATAGACTTGATGGACGCACAGGGAAAGCCGCAGAAGCTTGAAGTATTTGACAAATCGGTAAACAGGCCCCCAGAAACACCTGTTGCAGTGGCTCCAAAGGTAGAAGCCCAAAAACCGATACCAAAAGATTCATTCTCAAAAAGACTCTTCAACTTTTATGACAAGCAATACAAAAAGCTTATGATAATACCTTTGGCAATCTTACTGATATCGATTATCCTGATAGGTCTGCAGGTTGCAGCCACAGGTACTTTTATCAACAAAGATGTGACATTAAAGGGAGGAGTGACCCTTACGACCACTCAAGGTTCAGGCGTTGATGCAGTGGCCATACAAAATTCCCTAAGATCTCAGTTTCCGACCAAGGATATATCAGTAAGGGAGATATCAGCAGCTCAAAACTCAGGCCTTATTATCGTTTCAGATATTGATGGCACAAACAAGCAGGAGCTAAACTCATTTATTAGTGCCACAGAAAAAACCGTCGGCTTCAAGCTGACTGACCAAAACTACAACGTTGAAGTAATGGGCCCTTCGTTGGGAGAAAGCTTCTTTAAAGAAACCCTGATAGCTCTTCTTGTAGCATTTATACTGATGAGCATTGTTGTCATGATCTACTTTAGGATGCTTATCCCAAGCTTGATAGTCATATTGTGTGTTTTATCAGACCTCATTGTTACATTAGCGGTTGTCAATCTTGTAGGCATAAGGGTAGGCACAGCAGGTATTGCAGCATTCCTTATGTTGGTCGGTTACTCAGTAGATACAGATGTCCTGCTGACAACAAGGGTTTTAAAGAGAAAAGAAGGCGTTGTTATGGATAGGGTCATGAGCTCTGTTAAGACAGGCCTTATGATGACTGCAACGACCATCTCAGCACTTATTATCGGTTTGATCTTCTCACCTTCAGATGTTATAAGGCAGATAATGTGGATAGTTCTTATCGGACTCTTCGCAGATATGCTCTTCACATGGATACAGAACGTGGGAATATTAAGATACTATCTGGAAAGGAAAAGCCAATGAGCAAAGCAAGACAGATATTCACAAACATAAGGGTCATCATCCTTTTGGTTGCATTAGTCCTGGCAGTAGTAGCCATAAATCCAAATCCATGGAACGAAGGTGTTGCCATAAGAAGCGTTGTCGGCAACTCTTCGGCAAACCTTGCAGGCATACAAAGCCCAAAGCCAAATGTACCTCCTATGAGCAGGGAGGTTATTACAGCCATCAACAACCGCATTATAAAGGATGTGGATGATTATAATGAAGCGATAAAAGGCCTAAGGCCAAATTCAACCTTCCAGGTTAAGACAAATAAGGATACATACAGGTTGATAGTCAAGGAAAGATATAACCTTACAGAATTAAATGAGACCGAGACAAAAACTATTACCGAGATAGTACCGACCAATCAGACCATCAACGGTACCGTGGTTCAGATAAACAAGACCATCTCAAGGCAGGTAGTTGTTCCAAAGACACTGTCCACCAGCCTTGGCCCAGAGGACATCGGATTAAGGGTATATGAGGCTCCAAAGACCAACCTAAGGAAAGGTCTTGATCTGCAGGGCGGAACAAGGGTTCTTCTCCAGCCAGAGCAAAAGATTTCAGAAAATGACATGGACAATCTTATAGATGTTATGACTCAGCGCCTTAATGTATATGGTCTCTCAGACTTGGTTATAAGAAAAGCAGGCGACCTGTCAGGCAATCAATATATCTTGGTGGAAATCGCAGGTGCAACCGAAGATGATGTAAAAAATCTTCTTGCAAACCAAGGCAAGTTTGAAGCTACTATCTCAAACCTTACAGTATTCAGGGGTGGCCAGGATATTACCTATGTATGCATGTCAGCTGATTGCGCAGGAATAGATCCGATGAGCGGCTGCGGCCAGGCTCAGGATAACCAATGGATATGCAACTTTAGGTTTTCGATAAGCCTTTCTACAGAAGCAGCTCAAAGGCAGGCAGATATAACTAGAAATATGCAGGTCATAACTGAAGATAAAAAGCAGTATCTTGATCAGAAACTTAACCTTATACTTGATGAGAAACAGGTTGATGAGCTAAGGATAGGTGCAGAGCTTAAGGGAAAAGCAGAGACAAATATCGCTATCTCAGGCTCAGGCGTCGGCCTTTCAGAGCAGGAAGCAGCGGTAAATGCACTGCAGAACATGAAGCGCCTTCAGACCATCCTAATCACAGGTTCGCTCCCGTTCAAGTTAAACGTTGTAAAGGTAGATACAATCTCCCCAACCCTCGGAGAAGAATTTGTAAAAAACTCCATGCTGATTGGCCTCTTGTGTATCCTTGTCGTTTCAGTGATGTTGTTCATAAGGTATAGGAAGCTTCAGATATCTATCCCTATTATCATCACCTTGCTTTCCGAGGTTCTTATGCTTATGGGCATAGCTGCATTGATAGGCTGGAACCTGGATCTTGCATCTATCGCAGGGATAATTATAATGCTTGGAACAAGCGTAAACGACCAGGTCATAATCACAGATGAAACTCTTATGGGTGAAGGTCAGTCAAGGATATTCAACTGGAAAGAAAGGATTAAACGGGCTTTCTTCATTGTTGTCGGCGCCTACTTAACCATCACTTTTGCCATGATCCCTCTCTTGTTTGCAGGAGCAGGCCTCCTAAAAGGCTTTGCCATAACAACTATTATCGGAGTGACCGTCGGAATACTTGTTACAAGGCCGGCGTTTGCAAACTTCATAGAAATTCTGCTTAAATAAAAATGGCGACCAAAACCTGGGCCATAGCGTTGATGGTTTTGTGCACAGCCTTTACTTCCTTTGCCCAGATACTATACAAGCTGGGTTCAGCAAAGCTTGACTTGACAATTGCAGGAACTATCCTTAACCTTCCCCTTATTTCTGGCATGGTCCTTTACGGGCTTGTAGCGATAATAATGATAATCGCATTCAGTGGCGGGGACGTCTCTGCCTTATACCCTGTTGTTGCGACAAGCTATGTTTGGGTAGCACTCCTCTCAGTATATTTCTTTCACGAAAGTCTAAGTGTATTAAAACTGTCAGGCATAGCCATAGTGATAGCAGGCATAATCTTCATCAGCATCGGCTCAAAAGCACCGGAGGCAGCATAACATGGCGACCCAGCTTTGGGCGATAGGCCTTGTCGTTGCAGCGTGCTTCCTTGGCTCGCTTGGCCCAATAATGCTAAAAAAAGCACACAAAAAATCGTTCAAGCTAGGAGATATAATCCATAATCATTATCTTATACTTGGCTTTTTCTTCTATGCTATAGGAACAGTCCTTTTTGTCCCGGCTCTAAAAGGCGGAGATCTGTCAATACTATACCCTCTTGTGGCTACCAATTATATCTGGGTATCCATCTGGTCGGTAAAGCTCCTTAAGGAAAAGATGAACGTAAATAAATGGTTAGGCATCTTTCTGATAATAGGTGGAGTGTTTGTTATCGGCCTTGCAGCTTAGATAAGGTGCCTGAAGAAGAGTATTATCCTTTGGAACAAACTGACATTTGCTAGGTTGATGGTGAGTTCTTCACTTGCATTATATTCTTTGCCATTGCCATCCTTATAGCCTACAGAGACTACCATCTTATTGTCACCTGCAGAAAGGTCTTTTCCTGCAATCTTGACGCTGAATTTCCTGTCTTCGCTAAGTTGGTTTACCATCCATTGTCTCTTATTAAGCTTTATCGTGATATTTTGGGGAGGGTATTTTGATTTCTTGCTTAATACAAAAGATATATCCAGCATATCATTATACGACACCTCTTTTGGATAGCTTATTTCATCGATCCTTAGCTCAGGGATATCAAAGACTGTGATATCGACAAAAGCCGACTTGCTCACATCTTGGCCGGTTGCCTTGATAGATATCTCCTGCATGCCTGCTATGGTTGGCTCGAAAGCAAACGCTATAGTCTCCTGCTGTGTGATTCCAATGTCTATTCTTCTGCATTCATCATCTTGGCAGATATTAAGTCCCTCAAGATATATATTGCCTGTATTCTTGGCTGAACAATTCACCACTGTCTTTTCATAGATATAGATCTCGTCATCAAGCGCAGTACAATATAATTCAATCCCTCCAGCGTATTGTTTATCCTCTTCACCTTCAGATATGGCCTCCTCAAGCTCTTCTTTGCTGAAAAACTTGCCGTTCACCGACGAGTTGAACATGACGATCGCACTGTCGTTCATGGATGAGGTAATCATTACAGGAAACGTCCAGTAATACCCTTCTTCCAGATCCCCAGCAATAGCTATTGTCCAATACACTGATCTCTCTTCATTTGGTTTTAAGAGGACTGCTTGGCTTCTCCTGCCTGCTAGGATGAGTTCATTAGGCTTTGACAAGCTAAGCTCCACAGGGTTATAATAATCCTGCAAATTCTTTATCCTTCCCTCGATTATGTTGTAGCTGCCAAAAGCGACATCATTTTTTAGCGCTGTTGCCTCTATTGCGATATCACTTAGAGCTGTGCCATCACTCCCCTGCACCTCTGCTTTGATATCCAGCACTGATGTCCTCACGTCCATATTATGTGACAGCCATTGGAATTGTGTGCTTGCCTTGTCTACATCTACCCCTTCCTTTAGCTTTACATGAGATATATCTACAAAGCCATACTCACCATAAGTTATATCATAAGGTGTCCAGCCATATCCTGGAAGATATACCTCTGCCCATCCATGAGGTCCAAACCCTTCTCCAGATTCAAGGGCATTTGTCCAGGCGACCCCGGAGATAAACTTTGCAGGTATCCCAAGAGCCCTGTTCATAGCGATAAACAGGTTTGTTATCTCATCGCATACTCCCTGTCTATTTTGTAGCACCCAGGAAGCATCTTGTGACACTGATTCAGTTAGGGTGCTTAGGTTGTATTGTATGTTCTCCTTTATCCATCTGCCCAGCTTGAATTCGATAGAATAGAGGTCGTTGTCTCCTTGGGCGATTACCGAAGCCTGCCTGATTACATCTCTGTCATCAGAATCGATGGTTTGCGAAGGCTTTGTGTATTCATATACTGAGTCAGGGATATCATCCAGCGGAAAAGGTACCTCTTCCTTGACCATTATTCTATTGTTGTTCGTCCTAACATTGCTTGTTAAGATATATTTGACAGTTCCAGGCGGTTTTTCCCACCTGAATACTGCGTTGTCCCCTTGGATTTCTGCCCTTGGCTCGGTTGCAAGCGTCAAGACTTCCTGTTGGAGCCCATCCTGAGGAAAAAGAGATAAGTTTGCAGTAAGATGGTCGATTGTGCTGTCAGAGCCTTTTGGGATGACATCTATCTTGCCGGAGATCTTGATGCTTATATCTGCATGTTCATCCCTAAATGCCCAATCCTCAGCAGAACATAGATTTGCTAATAATATTGCAGCAGCAATAAGGCATAATCTTTTCATAACCTGCTCTTATTTGCTTGATTTATAAGTTTTTTGCACAAAGTCCGAGAACTCATTTATTTTGCTTGTATCGTTCGTGGTTAGTTCGATCTTTGCTATTGCTTTTTTGCCCATGATATGTTCAATTTCAGAAAGGGCTGGATCTCCTCCACCTCCGCCGTGTGTGCAGAACAATGCGATCTGTTTTGCTTCTTTTCCATAGGTTTTGACATAAGACCTGACAGGGCTTGCCATCTTGCCAGCCCATATCGGCATCCCTATGATTGCTATATCATAATCTATGATATCCTTAAGCGGCTTTTTTATCCTTGGAGTTTTCTTAAGCGCTCCTTCTCTGCCGCTTTTTAAGAATCCAAATATGCCTCTTCTTGAACTGCCTTCGCTTATCTCTTCGATATCTGCTTTGAGCGAGTTTGCGATGGTCTCAGCAGCATCCTTCGTCCTTCCCGTCCTTGAGTAGTAGGCTACAAGCGCTTTCATAGTGACCATTATAAGTGTTTTAACCTTTTAAATTTTACCAATTACATAAATCAGTATTTGAGCCATATGTTGCTGGTAAACATTAGAAATTAAACGCCGCGGCCCGGATTTGAACCGGGATATCCTTTCGGAAACGGGATTAGCAATCCCGCGCAGTACCAGGCTGCACCAGGAAAAATAGTCCTGTTTGTGCCACCGCGGCATATCCTTGAGAATCTTATATTCCTTTATAAATTTTTGTAAGTCTCCAACATTAAAAATATCCCCGCCCTTGGGGCGGTCGGGATCTTTATTTCCAGTTGATGGCTGGTGAGGCGAAAATGTCACCTAATCCATTGATTCTTGAGCGCACTGGGAAATTCCCAATGAAAAGTGCGCCGACTAGAAGTCCCGGCAGGGGCAAGCAAACATCGGCGAGTGCAGTTAATTTTATATAATACTTAAAAACTTCTAGATTTATGGTTAACTTTCAGGAGTTTTTTGCCCTAAGCTTTGGAGGAAACACTGTCCGAAGCTACATAATAGCTCTCGCTGTTTTCTTTATCTCAATTGCACTTATCCATCTTTTCAAGACTGTGGTTATTGCCCGGCTTAAAGTGATATGCCAAAAGACAAAGACTCAATGGGATGATGCAGTGATAAATTTTGCTGAAAAGATAGGCTGGCCATTTTACTTCATGGTTGCATTGTATCCCCCTCTCAAGTTTCTAAAGCTCCCGGCAATTGCTGATGTGTGGCTGAATTATGGCATCATGATTGTCCTTATTTACTACTCTTTTAAAGGATTCAATGGGATAGTTGATTACGGCACCCATGAAGTGATGAAAAAAAGGGACCAGAGCGATGCCTATGTTATCAAGTTTTTCAGCAAGCTTCTTAAGGTCCTGTTATGGGTGATTGCAGGCCTTCTTATCCTTTCCAACTTAGGTTATAATATCAACTCTCTTATGGCAGGCCTCGGGATTGGTGGAGTAGCTATCGCCCTTGCCTTGCAGAGCGTCTTTGCAGACCTCTTTGCCTCGGTTTCTATCTACTTTGACAAGCCCTTTAAGGTTGGCGATTTTATAATGATCGGTGAGACTAAAGGCGAAGTAAAGAAGATAGGCATAAAGACGACAAGGCTCCAGAGTCTCTGGGGGGAAGAGATAATAATCTCCAACCAGGAGCTTACATCCTCTCGGATCCAAAATTATAAACGGATGGAGCGCAGAAGGATACAGTTTAAATTTGGAGTGACATACCAAACAGCCCAGATAAAGCTAAAAAAGATTCCTGAGATTGTTAAAGAGGTATTTGAGAAATTGAAAAACGCAGACCTTGATAGGGTACATTTTAAGGAATTCGGCGATTTCAGCCTGAACTTTGAAGTAGCATATTACGTGAACAGCAGTGAGTATAACATATACATGGATATCCAGCAGCAGATTAACCTTGCTCTAAAGGAAAGATTTGAAAAAGAAGGTATTGATTTTGCATATCCTACACAAACAGTTCTACTTAGCAAGTAAGCCTTCTGCTTTTTTGCAGATGAAATTTCTGCATTCATTAGGCCGTTCAGCATAATTTAAGCAAAGCGCTTTTCCATCAGGCAGAAAGCTAAGGTTTCTGCATGTCCCTGCCTGTGCCTTTATCATCACTTCCTTGTTCTTCTCATCCCATTCTATCGGCAGTATCTTTGTCACAGGTATTCCTATCCTATCCAGGTACTGACGATATGTTTGGATGATCTCTTTTTCGGCATTCGACCTATCACCAAGCCCTGGAAAGTTTTTATAGCTTCTTTTCTTGCGCCAAACAAGTCCGTTGCAGCATTGCCCGCATCTTTGGCACAGTTTATTGTCTACCATGATAAGCCTCCAAAATAGAATTTGCAACTTTAGTTTGAGTAGATTTAATATTTTAAATATATTTGCTTTCGTTAGTTTTATAAATGCTCAATGTTTCCTAGAGAAATAGCGGAGTAGGGCAGTCAGGAGTGCCCGATGGGCTCATAACCCATAGGTCGGTGGTTCAAAAGAGAGATCTGAAAGTCCACCCTCCGCTACTTTTTTTAAATTGAAATAAAATTTAGAATTAACTTATCTCTCAAAAGGCTTGTTCTGATCAGACAATTTGAACTTATGCTCCATCTCCCTTTCAATATTCTCAAAGACCTTATGGAGTGTCCTTCTCAGGTTCCAGTCGCTTTCCTGCGCTTCAAGCTTCTTGTCAGGGCAGTTGATGACGACCCTAAGGTCATACTTGCGCTCCCCATGCTTCTTATAATGCAGTTTTACCATGATCTTGTCTTTGAACACTCTCTGTATCTTAGGTATGTACTCGCTTGCTATCTTCTGGATTGTTGCTTTGTCGTCTTCAGGTATTTTATCCGCATCAATTAATATGATTTGTTCCATACCATCTCATGGCAATCGCTTGTTTAAATATTTTATGAAAAGAAAATGAGGCCAGCCAATTTGAGAAAATAATATTGACTGCTAGCTATTGGATGGCAGCATAGTGAACTTATAATTTATGGTTCTTCTTTCTTCTGTTAACCTTGCTTTCAATAAGGCCATCATCATCTGTTCATCTTTAAAATATACATCGATCCCTCCCATAAATCTATCCATAGTCGGTTCTCCTGCAGTGTAATAAGAGATAGCAGCAGCCCAATTTTCCCTAACAGGCAATAAATCCTCAGCAGCTTTGGTTACGGCTTCTTGTAAAGATATATGCTTAACACCCGCACGTCTTTCAATATGAGGATTAGCGACGGGCCTACTATATCGTTGCCAACAGGCTACACGGTCTTTTGGCCGCCACCTCCCTTGTTCATATAATCGGTTGATCGCTTTCTCAATCTCAACGGATGTTACAAAAGGGGAAGAATTTAGATATTGGTCAATAGAATCTGCCACCAACTCTTTCATTTTATCGGGGTCTGTTTCTCTGTCAATCCCCCGTTCTATAAATATAGTATCAAGCGGTTTCATATATAGCAAAGGGTTGCTACTAATAAGTTTAAAAATATTGTGATTACAAAAAAGAATGAAATTTTCTTTTCAAAAACCTTTATTAATCTAAACCTATTCGATGCTTGCATGGTATTAGTCTGCGATAAAGAAAAATTAGCAGAATGTGTGGGATTATGGTTAGCTGAAGGAGATAGGAAAACACTTTATGAAATTACATTTACAAACAATTGCTGGGACCTGATTAAATTTCTTAGCAGAAATCCCCACCACTTGTGGTTGGGGATGAATGCGTAACACTTATAGGATGGCTAATTCTGTGATTATCTGTTGGTAAAATGATGAGCCTCAAAAAAGAGGTGAGGCCCAATGACACTTTACCA
>DASRUK010000001.1:0-3846 GCA_035655475.1 Candidatus Nanoarchaeia archaeon | reverse complement strand
ATGGAAGGAAGAAAACGCAAATTATATGGCGCATCTGAGGGCTGAATATATTAATGGAGATTTTGAGCACCATTATGGCCTTAGGCATAATGCTTTGATTGAGAACGCTGCGACTTAACCAATTTTAAGTGTCCGCACACGCTATCGTCAGCGGTAACCAGATTTATAAATTCATAATGCTAAGGGCTTTATGTGAAAAATTATTCTTTAGCGACTTTTATGCCCACTCCGCCCTATGGAAAAGAGATAATAACCCAATAGGCAGGTTTTATGAAAGGCTGCAGGATTCAGGAGCAGGCCTTGGGGATACACAGGAGATAAGCAGGAGATATTTCAGTGAATTACTTGATTATACACAATTGGGAAATCACATAACAGCCTTAGATATAGGTTGTGGAGAAGGCGATTTTATTGACTATTTAACATTAGACCTTCCTCATGTCAGCCTGGATGACTGCCTAGGCGTCGATCTTGTGCAGAGCAATATCGCTGTTGCAAGAGCCAAGCACCCGGGCAATAGATTCGTACAAGATAGCTTTCTAAATCATAGATTTGAAAGGAAATATGACTTGGTCATCGCCAAAGGAGTCCTGGAATCTAGGACTCACTTTTACGAAAGATATTTGGAAGGGGCCATTCGAAAGATGCTTAGCTTATCAAATAGATATGTTGCTTTTAATGTAATCACTCATATCGAAAAAGGCGCCCTGATTATCTGACTCCTCAAAGATAGGCAACCGGACAGCTATCCCTTTCGGAGATATCAGCCGGATAGTTGATAAGATAAGGGGTTCAGATGCAAGGATACACTGCCATATCTCAAAAATCATGCCAGATTCAGAAGACGCTTTCTATGTTTTAGCAAAGGCATTATTAAACATCATATTCTTAAATAATTTTTTTACCTTCTTTAAAGTATGGTTTATCCAATAAGGTCATATCATCAATCGCAAAGAGACAGAAAGCTTCATGTTGTATCAGTTGTAGAGCTAAGGGATGTATACGAAATCCTTTCCTCCTATAAACGTGAGAAGGTCGGAAGGGAACTCCACTTCCAGATGTTCAACGTCAAGCTGGATGGGACAACAGGAGTGACCAAGCTTCATATCAGAAAGCACAGTGTAAGCGCAGAACAGGTTCTAGGGCTGCTTTCAAAGCTTGAAGACAAATATGGTCCTTTATATGTAGAAGCAGGTTATGAGATCTATCTAGGCAAGAACAAGACTGAAGCGCACTATATAGACCTTACACAGAAATCAGTACCCGGAAAACAAGCCATTCCTAAACTCAGCATGACTATAGATTGGCTTATGTACTCTAGATCCACTTAATTTCTTCCATCTTTCTTGGCAAAGCCTTCTCAGGAAACTTTATAGGATAGCCAAATATGAGGTGCCCCATCACCTTATGGTCTTCAGGAACTCCAAGCTCTCTCATCACATTCCTTTTCTTATTGATGACAAGATCAGCATAGCCTATCCAGCATGAGCCTATTCCAAGGGATCTTGCAACAAGCATCATGTTTTGGCCTGCGCATGCACAGTCAACAAGGGAAAATCGTCCGGGTTTAGCACATATAAGCACAAGGACAGGAGCATTATAAAAGAACAGATCTTCTTCAACTATCCTTTTTTCTGCTGTTTCAAGTTCACGGGAAACCTTGGCATTAAACACTCGTACAATTTTGGCAAGCCTTGCCCTAATCCGAAACCAGCCTTTGATTTCCTCAGAAAGATAGTTTATCTTAGCCTTATCGGTTATGACTATGAATTTCCAAGGCTGCGCATTATGTGCAGAAGGTGCATATCTTCCAGCATCGATTATCTGCTCGATCTCTGACTTAAGCAAAGGCCGATTGACATATTTCCTAATGCTGCGCCTATTTTTGATGACATCGATGACATTGTCCATAAGAAACCTTAGGAACTTTCGTTCCTTGCTGCTTCCAGTTCAGTGATCTTTGTCCTTAAGTTATCTATTGTCTTCTCATTGTCCTGCTGGTTTAGAAGCGATCCGCATTCAGGGCATTTAAAGCCAAATTCTGTCGCCTGTTCAAAATCAAGCCTGGCACAAGCCTGTGAGCATATAAAAAAATTCCCTTTGTTCGTCTCTTCCTTATATAGCCTTTCTTTTAACTTTACTATCTTTTCTTCCCTAAGCTGCTCTGTAAGCTCTTTGACCCTCTTCCTGTTGAAGGTCCAGTAACTTATATACCATCCTTTCTTCCTGTCCTTCCTTCTTATATATGTAGCGACATTGTAAGAATTAAGCGTGTAGAGTATGTTCCTAGTTGTCTGCATGTCAAGCTTTACCTTGTCAGCTATGATAAACTCAGAAACATTCTTTCTATCCTTAAGATACTCAATGATAGGTATTGCTTTTTCCCCAGCTATCTCGTTGATTAGTCCATGTATCTTTTTGTTTGTTAGTACCATTTTGCATTATCCAGTCTAATCCTGATATGTCAGTAACGGTGTCACTCACAGCCACTCTGTTATCCAGCTTTCGGCTTATATTGCTACTGATTATTGGCTTTTCTAAGGCTCTGCCCTTCCACCCCCTAGAAAAGTATCTATATATTGCACCTTTAGATAAGCTATTATATAAAACTTTCGGTTTTTGCTTCTCAGAAGTTATAAAAATCGCCAAAAGTCATCTTTAAGTATAACTATTGGGCTTGTTTTTTCTTTTGATAACACTCTTTGCAGTATGTGTGTATGGTCCTGCCATCATTGGTAGATAACCTGCAATCCTCTGCAGACTGGATCTGCTTGTTGCAGGATTCGCACTTATTCCACATTTGATAATCCCCTCTAAATGAGTCTTAAGAGAAATATATAAATGTTATGATAAAAAAGGGAAAAAGGCTTACTTAGCCTTTCCAAGGATCCTGAATACTTTTGTGCTGCACTTAGGGCATACTCCTTTCATAGCCTTCATGCCGTTTTTCATAACGATCTCTTTGCCATCCTTTATCTCCACTTCTTTCTGGCATTTCATACATCGTCCTTTTGCCATTTTTTAACACCTCTAAGGATTCCAAATCCCCCTATTGGGGGCTCTTCGACGGCTTAGTATATAAATGTTTGGTTGCTTTATCGTCTATTTGACAATCTTAAGAAGGTCCTTTATATCATCTATAGTATAATCAGCATTGCTCTTTCTTATTTTATCATTCCCATACCTTGCAAAGCATGTTTTCATCCCAAGCTTTTTTGCACCAGCTATGTCTCTATTTGGCATGTCTCCTACCATCAGGCATTCTTGAGGTTTAACATCCAGCTTTCCTATAGCAGCATTAAACGGAAGGTTTGATGGCTTTAGCTGCCTGGTATCTTCAAATGCGACCACGACATCAAAGAAATTCCCGATTTTCATGCTCATAAGCCTTACCCATGCTTTAAGCTTGGGTGCGTCAGTGACTATGGCAAGCTTTACTCCCCTTGCCTTAAGCTTTATCAGCACAAAATCCGTATGTGGATAAGGCTGAAGATATGATGCCCTTACAGCCCGATACGAGACAATGGCATTTGCAAGTATCCTATAATCTATCTCTCCGGTTGTTTCCTTCAGAAATTTCTGGAAGATGCTGCTGTCTTCCATGCCATGCTTGTCATAGAGCACAAATAGTTTTTTTAGCGCTGCCTCCTTGTTTATATCAAGCCCTGCATCTATCATCGCAGAGATTGCAGCCTCACAGCTGTTTCTTTTCATGCGCATGAAGTCTATAAGTGTGTTGTCAAGGTCAAAAAGCACTGCTTTGATCATAGTATGCTTTGATTTGCTTTAGCTATATATAGGTTTCTGTGATAAATTATTTAATGGCATAGAGATTCCTTCATTATA